>JAYRNY010000127.1:0-8564 GCA_041911975.1 bacterium
ATCCGGATTGGGCAACGCCTTGAAACCTGTCGGCTCGTTCCTTTTCGCCGGACCGACCGGAGTTGGCAAAACCGAGCTCGCCAAACAGATTGCTCGCGTTATGGGAGTGCAGTTCCTGCGTTTCGACATGAGCGAATACATGGAGAAACACACCGTGTCGCGCCTGATCGGCGCGCCGCCTGGATACGTCGGTTTCGACCAGGGCGGCTTGCTGACCGACGCCATCAACAAGTCACCGCATTCGGTGCTGGTTCTGGATGAAATTGAAAAGGCGCACCCGGATCTGTTCAACATACTGTTGCAGGTTATGGACCACGCCAGCCTCACCGACAACAACGGCAAGAAAGCCGACTTCCGCAACGTCGTATTGATTATGACCACCAATGCCGGTGCTCGCGAAATGACGGCGGAAGATATTGGCTTTAAGGGAAAAGTCACGGCTGAGCAAGAGAAGCAAGAAACATTCTCGCAGTCGAAAATCTCGATTTCACACGGAAAAGGCAAGAGCGCTGTGGAAAGAACATTTAGTCCTGAATTCCGCAATCGCCTCGATGCCTGGGTCGTGTTCAATCAACTTACCTATTCCGACATTTCGCGCGTCGTCGACAAATTCGTCAACGAAGTGCGCGCGCAATTGTTCGAGAAGAATGTCGAAATTGAACTCGATGAAGCCGCTCGCAAGTGGTTTGCGGATAATGGCTTCGACAAACTCTTCGGCGCACGCCCGATGAACAGGCTAATCCAGCAAAAGATACGCGAGCCGCTTGCCGAGGAAATTCTATTCGGCAAACTGGAACATGGTGGCACAGCCAAAGTATCTACCGAAGGCGACGACATCAAAGTCACTTGCGTTGCCGGAGAAAAAAAAACGGACTCGAAAGTTCAAGATTCTAATGAAAATTCAGAAGACAAAGCGTCAAAAGCGAAGCCTCCAGAAACTAAGAGCTTAACTGACGGAAAGGACAGCGAAAAAAACTGATGCATCGCCAGCATCGTAGGGGCGCATACAATGCGCCCATTCAAAAAGAGGGCGCAGACAATGCGCCCCTACAACTGACTAGACTCCTGTGCGCTCTTGCGTTACTCCTTCTTTTGCCGGCTTCAGCCTGTGCCGAAACCATCGCCATAAAAGCCGGAAAGCTAATTAACACTGATAAGGGCATCGTTGAAAAGGATCAGGTCGTAATTGTTGAGGGCGGCGTATTCAAAGAGGTCGGCAGCAATCTTGCCATTCCAAAGAACGCCAGGGTGATCGATCTGTCGAATCAGACGGTTTTGCCTGGCTTGATAGATTGCCATACTCATCTGACCGATGAGACGAGTTTGGACCCGATCATAGAGCTTCAGAAGACAGCTGCTCAAAAAGCATTCGAGTCAATTCCGTATGCAAGGCGCACTGTAGAAGCTGGCTTCACTACAGTTCGCGACGTCGGCACTTACAGGGCTCTCGTCGATCTGGCTTTGCGCGATGCCATCGCCCGTGGTGATGTGATAGGCCCGAGAGTTTTCGCTGCCGGATGCTATGTCACCATAACTGGTGGCGGCGGCGCGCTTACTGGTTTCGCTCCGGATATCAAAATTCCCAGTGATCTCGAGTTTGGAAAATGTGACGGACCCTGGCACGTGCGTGAGAGAATTCGAGAGCTTGCGCACAGAGGGGTCGACTGCATCAAGATCATCGCTACCGGCGCTGTTCTCACGCACGGAAGCAATCCGGGCGCGCAGGAATTTACTCTTGAAGAAATGCAGGCGGCAGTAGACGAAGCACGCAAGTTCGGGCTCAAAGTTGCTGCGCACGCGCATGGCACTCGCGGCATCAAAGACGCGATCAAAGCCGGAGTCGCCTCAATCGAACATGGCACATGCCTGGACGATGAATGCATCGCGCTGATGAAAGAGAAAGGCACTTACCTTGTCGCCGACATCTACGACGATGAATTCATCATGGGCGAAGGGAAAAGGCAGGGCATGCCCAAAGACTTTCTCGAGCACGAAGCCAATCTGGGGCAGACTCAACGAGACAATTTCGCCAAGGCAGTGAAAGCGGGTGTCAAAATTGCCTACGGCACGGACGCCGGCGTCTACCCTCATGGGCAGAATGCACTGCAATTCGCCTGGCAGGTTAAATACGGGCAGACCCCGATGCAGGCTATCCAATCGGCCACTATTGGCGCTGCTGACCTGATCGGCAAACCGGCAGAGATTGGCTCGATTAGACCGGGTAAAAAAGCGGACCTGATTGCCGTAAAGGGCGATCCCCTGGCTGACATTGCGGTTCTGGAGAAAGTCCAGTTCGTCATGAAAGACGGAAAAGTAATTAAGCAATAGCCAGGCGGCGCGTTTCGGGCAAAAGCTCTGTACTTATATATAAGTTCCCCGACCAAGAAACGGGGGTTTTGGCGCCCTGTTTTGAAAGGTTCACGCCCTGGACCTGCTCGGGGGATAGGTCCATTTAATAACCCCGAAACCTTTCACTGGTAAGCATTAAGAGACAAGCAGAAAGGTAGATTTAATGATCGCCTACGTAATTCCCCCATTTGTCTGTGAGGTCCATATAAGTACCATGATGCTACCTTCCTCATCAGTGTATCCACCTAGCTGAAACCTTCAAAAAAAACCGAAATGCCCCGCCGGGGCATGCCCTCTGGCATAATGGAAACAGGGTCTGTTCACCATAGAGCCAGAAGAAGCTAAAGTTCAGCTCTTCTGCAAATGAGTTTTACCAATGGGACGTCACGATAGACCAGAACATTTTGATGCCAACCCGGGCAACAACGATGGACCCTCGCCACTGCGCGATTTCGCCCATCATCACCTGGCCACACGCCACGGAGCCGGCGCCGACCACTATCAATTCACCGGAGCCAAGACCTGGGATGCGTCCGGTCCAAACGACGCCATCGCGCCGTTGCCCGGCGAGACCAACATGCGCCGCTTCGACCAGCGCAAGCCGCCATCAGAACTGGCTAAAGACAAACACGTCGGTCTTGTGGACAAGACCAGTCCTGAAGGAGACAGAGCTTTTGAGGCTCGTCCGGAATCCGACAAGTCAACGCCCAAGATCACAGTGGGCATGCAGGATTTGCAAAATCCAGACAAGGTCAAGCCGCACTTCGTAGTGAAGAAAGACGGCACCGTAGAAATGCGCGGCGACCCGGAAAAGCTCAACTCGAAAGACATTCAGATCGTGCTCGAACGGGAAGACGGCGATCTCAACCCAACCGCAAAGCAAAAGCGAGCTGCTGATGAGTTGGTTCGCTACCTGTCGGATCGCATCAGAAACAAATATCCTGATGCAGCGAAAAACGGCGTCGAATTGAACGATAAGGACGATGCTGTTTCCGCTTCCACTGAAAGAGCAAACAAACTCAGACCGCCGGCGAACGAGCAAAACATGACACCGGAATCGCGCGCTGCTGTGGGACAAGCCAACCGCATGAACGGCACAAACGGCGTCAACATGCCCCGCGAATCCACTGATCGCATGGGTTCGTTCAACACTCGCGATGTTCCGCGTCAGGCCAATGAAACCGACAGAGCCGCTGCCACCAAGGAAGCAGTCGCCGGTATATTCAAGCCGGACGAAAGAGCGCCTTATGAAACAGTTCGCCGCCATCCCGATGGTCATACAAGAGTAGGCCGTTACGGCTTCTCCGGCAGGCAGATCAACAGTTGGTTGGCCGGACTCCACCTAGGCGATCCGCCGGATCCCGCCAAGATAGAAGAATTGATCAAGCAAGGCAAGCTGCCTAAAGGCTTCAACGCTCAGTCGCTCGAAAAGCTCAAAGCCATGGCCAACAAGATGGACCAGGGCGAGATGCCGGGCAAAGACGAGCTGAAGTCGCTCTTGCCGAAAGAAATGCAAGAACAGATGGCCACGTCCATGACGGAAGGCTTCAAGCAGCAATTGGGCGACAATCCCGGCGCCATAACAGCGGCATTCATGTCCGGCAAAGCACCCGGCGAAATCACCCAGGCCGATCTGTCTACTCCGGAAGCAAGACAATACATGGATGCCGGTCAAAGACTGTTCGACGTTGCGACGCAACGCCAGCAAACGTCATCGAACGGCGATCGCGTGGTTGGAACAGTTCCAACAGGCGACCGCGCTCAAATGATCAACCAGGCACTCGATGCAATCAACCAGGCTGCAGCTCAAGGCAACGGCAGAAGAGTAGAGCCGACACCGGCCAACCTGGCTGCCATCAACTTGATCATCCAGCGCGAAAGCGGATGGAAAGCCGATATCGTCAACAACTGGGACAGCAACGCTCGCAAAGGCACACCGTCCAAAGGCTTGATGCAAACAATCGGGCCGACCTTCCAAGCCAACAAACTGGCCGGACACGACAACATCTTGAACCCAGTCGACAACATCATCGCCGGTGTCAGATATGCCGTGAAGCGCTACGGTTCGCTGGAAAACGTTCCTGGCGTAAAAGCAGTAGCCAGAGGTCAGGCATACCGCGGTTATTAAGCTGAGGATTCCCGAAACTCGTAGGGGCGCATTGCATGCGCCCTTTTCTTATGTACAGTAACAAAATCCCTATTTCTTTTTCTTCGACGGCTTGATCTGCTCGGCATGTACTTTCTTCGTGGCGCCAGGCATCAACTGAGCATCTGTTGCCGCCTCGCCGGTGAAATTTTGCTTGAGTTCTGCATGAAAGATGTCGCCGGGTTTTACTACAGCTTCCGGCCCGCGAATGATGCTATCGGAAATGAGGAAGCCGCCGGGCAAGCCAGTGATGACGCCGAGAGCGAAAGCTTTCAAACGACGGTGGCGCATATTTTTTCCGACCGGTTGCATGAACGCGAACGATGGGTTGATAGCGCCCATTACTCCGTATGCAGCAGGCACAATACCAAAGCTGAAAACGCCTCCGGCTGCTGCTCCGGCTCTAATCGCCATGTGCATAGCCTGATGTTTTAACTGCGTGGAAAGCGGAGAGGCAATTTCATTTGCGTGGTTGACGCCGAGCACTCGCCCTTCATTCATGTTTTTGATGATGCGCGCTTGTGTCGCAGGCGCCGCCTCCAGAGGTAAGTGTTCGCCTTGCGGCGTGACGATCTCGTCGAAGTTGAAGGAGAGCGATCCGGCCATGCGCATCCAGCGCTTGTTGGGAATCAACTCTGCGCAGATCATTTTTCGCGCGGGATAAACTTTGGTTATGTGGCCGATCACAAGTGATCCTTTCGGTGCCACCAACTTCCCACCGATCTTCAGATCTACTTTTAGCCGCCCCTCGACGTGATCACCGGACTTAGCCGTTTTACTGGTCAGAGTGCTGGACATATATACAGGAAAGCGAGCGCCGGCCTGGATGAAAGTTTTTTCCGGGGAGTCGGCAATTTCTTTGTATACAAACTTCTCTTCAGCCTGAGCCTTGTACTCATCATTGTCCACCACCATGATCTCCGGCGGCGTTTCCTGCACGAGCGTTGCGGCGCCTGCCACCTGCACCGTGTCTGACACTATGCCTTCTTTAGCCGCAATCGCGCGTACTTCTTCAACAGAAGCAGATGACGACGACTCTTCACTCGGAATGGCAATGACCCTTTCCGAAGGCGAACCAGCATCACAAGGAATGTCTAAAACTTGGAGATCGCTTGCATGAGCGGCGCCATCGAATGCCATTACCGGCACGGCGAAGTTGCTGCTCAAGACGACAAGCGAAAGTGCCGCGGAGAGCAGTTTTACAGGAAGGCTAAGCATGATGGAACCTCCGCGCACACATAGACGAGCCAAATCAGCCCGAAAACACGGCACTTGCAGGCCATCGTTTTCGAATTGAAGTTTTTGGATGAGACGACGGACACCGGTTTAAGTTGCAAAGTTTAGCATTTTTCCTGCGTAATAAATGCAATTTTGGTGGCACGCGAGAAAAGAAAAAAGCGGCAAGCTCATTGAAAGCTGCCGCTCATACTATTGCATAGAACCCGCACTCTGAGCGGGTTTGAAAAAAACTAGCCTCTCGAGTCCGGTCCACCGATATAGTGTTGGATCATCTCGTACCAGTACGGCCAGTCATGACCAAAACCGTCCCATTCCCTGAAGGCATGCCAGATCCCCTTCTCCCACAAGATTTGCGAGAACCATCGGTTATTTCCGAATAATGGATCCGACTTTCCAATCGGAATAATCAAATCTAGCTTCCTGATTTGATCTATGTGATGACTGTCGTGTAGCTGAAGCATATATTCGCATGGACTTCCCTGCGCAATCACGTCATTCATTTCACCGTGAGTCCACTCTTTGACGTCGTAAACACCGCTCATGCCGAGGACACGATTGAAATTCTGTGGATAGCGCATAGCTATGCTGTATGCATGATATGCACCAAAGCTAGCTCCGGTCGCAATTACAAAGTCGGTGTCGTTTTTCGACTTGGTAAAAGGAAGCACTTCGCTGATGATGTATTCCTGATACTGCAAGTGGCGCCTAGCTTTGTCCGTGTTGCTTGCATGCCCATTGAACCAGCTTTCGGGATCGACTCCGTCAACGCAATATACCTGCAGCCACCCTTCATGGATATGCCGGGAAATCGCATTCAGGAGCCCCCTATTTTCCCAATCGAAAAATCGTCCGCAGGAGGTAGGGAAAACAATTACCCGCGCGCCCGAATGTCCGAAAGAAAGCAATTCCATCTCCCGATTCAAAGTCGGACTATGCCATTTGTGATATTCTCGCAACACCTGTGTCCTCGCCTTTTTTGAGGTTTCCGTCGGCGGATTGTAGCATGGCCACGGGCTACAGGGTTTCAAAGCGCTCATTTCCTATGCGATTTGTATCGTGAGAGGGCTTGCTGGGAGGACTTATTGCGATAAAATCGGCTCAGATTAAAGGGCGACGTGCCGGCAAAACGGCAAACAGAGATATAAGAAAATCCGTAAATCAATAACCCAGTTAAGCGGTGAACAGGTTGAAGCTTGCAGATATGAACTCAGTATTTCTCAGTCCACATTTCCCACCCAACTTCCAAAATTTCGCCTCCAGGCTAAAGAATGCCGGGGCGACAGTATTGGGTCTTTCGGATGTGCCTTATGACACGCTCAGTCATGAGCTGAAGTGCAATCTGACAGAGTATTACAAGGTAAGTGATATGCACGACCAAGACCAGTTAACCAGGGCACTTGGTTATTTCACCCACCGCTATGGCAAGCTGCATCACCTCGACTCACATAACGAATATTGGCTGGAGACCGAGGCTCGTCTACGCACGGACTTCAATATTCCGGGCATCAACATGGATCAGATTTACACGGTCAAAAAGAAATCAGAGATGAAGCGGGTTTTTCAAGAAGCGAACCTCAAGCCCGCCCGCGGCCGAGTCTGCAACACAGAGCAAGAAGTTCGCGACTTCATCAAGGAAGTCGGCTATCCGGTAATCGCAAAACCGGACAACGGTGTCGGCGCAGCTGCAACCTTCAAACTGGAAAGCGAAGATTGCATCCCTGTTTTTCTGCGTGGAAAGCACAACACCGAATACATACTGGAAGAATTCGTAACCGGGCAAATCGTCAGCTTTGACGGTCTGGTCGACAACAATGGCGAACTGATCTTCTCGTCTTCACTGCGCTACAACAAAGGCGTAATGGAAGCCGTCAATGAAAATTCGGACATATACTATTACACAGTTCGCGACATAGAGCCATTTCTCGATGAAGCGGGAAGATCAATTCTGAAAGCATTTGATGTAAGAGGCAGATTCTTCCACTTCGAATTCTTCCTCAAGGATGGTTATGTGGTGCCGCTTGAAGTTAACATGCGTCCACCGGGCGGACTGACACTGGATATGTTCAATTTCATTTTCGACTTCGACTGCTACGATGCCTGGGCGCAAATGCAAGTGCACGGCATTTCAAAACCCATGACCGAACGAAAGTACTACGTGATTTATGTGGGCAGAAAAAATCACATTCATTACGAACTTCATCATGGTGCCACAGTTGAAAAACATAAAGACCTTATAGTGCACCACGAGCGCATCGACTCCATCTTCGCTCCGGCAATCGGCAACTATGGATTCATGCTCAGACACACTGAGTTGGAACCACTGCTGGCTGCAGCAGAGTCGATACAAAAGCGGGCGTAGCGACTTCTAATACCGCCTGTACTTCCAGTCAGCTTGCGACTTCTCGTGTTCTTTGCGGGCCCTGGACGCAGCTTCGTCTGACTCCTGTTTATACCTGGCAAACCGCGCATCCGATTCTTTTCTCGCTTCTTCTCTGCGCTTTTCCATTTCTGCTGACTGCGCCGCGCGAAGCTCTCCATAGGTGTATTCAGGAGTTACTTCCAGAGAATTCAGGTACTCTGCGACTACTGGCGAATCCACCCAGGCTTTATTGCCTGCTGCTCCAATAATGTAGATAAATCGACGCACGACAAAAAGGCGAAAACGCGCCAGTTGATCCTTGCCGGCCTGCGGCGCCAACTCAATCTGTCTTCCCTGGTAGCCCTGCAATGTCATCGAATTTCTACGCACTTCCACGCTCTTCGTTGTCTTCGCAATACTGCCGCAAATGGCGTCCAATAGAGGACTGATCTTGTCTTGAATAACCATTCC
>JAYRNY010000128.1:0-9606 GCA_041911975.1 bacterium
AGAGTGTGATGATTACAAGCAGAATTCGTTTTCCTATGCTCTTTGCCCAGTCGGTAAGAGTGACTGCTACGGCTGCAGAAGCCATAAGTACTAACACGCCGGTCGCATAGGCAGCGCCCTGCGCGTCGACTGACGCTCGGAAGTAGTGGGTTACGGCAATGCTGACGACGAAAAGCACAAGAACCAGCGGGCGCATGGCGCGCGCCCAGTCCGGCGCCATGCCGTATCTCGGTAAATAACGCGGCACGAGATTGATTAATCCGGCCATTGCCGAGGCGCCTGCAAACCAGAGAATGGCGATAGTGCTGACGTCGTAGACTGTGCCGAATATATCGCCCATGTAATGATGTGCTAGATAGGCAAGGGCTCTGCCATTAGCTTTTCCACCGTCCTGAAACTCAGCTGCCGGAATCAAAATAGTTGTGATGAGAGAAGTGGCTATGAGGAAAAAGCTCATCACAACTGCTGCCGTAGAGAGAAGTGTGCGGGTGTTCTTGATGCGCCCTTTCGGCTCTTTCTCCGTATCCTCGCTATAGCCCTGCACGAGCGGCATGACTGCCACGCCGGTTTCAAATCCGGACAGTCCAAGCGCCAGTTTGGGAAACAAAAGCATGGAAATCATGATCATTTTCGGCACGGAAGGATAGTCCTTCGTCAGGTGTCCTAGCCAGTCGCTAATCGACTGCTGTCGCTGTAATAAATCGACACCGCATACTCCGACGACTACCAGATTCAATGCCAGGTATATACCGACAAGAATAATGGCAACACCGATTGCTTCTCGAAATCCGAGCAAAAAGATGCCCGCCAGAACCAGCAGCAGCGCGTCGGTAACCCAGAGCGGACTGAGCCCAAAGCTTCTCACGAAGACGTTTTCCACTACGTGCTGCGCGGCGTCCGCCCCAGAAAGAGTGATTGTAATGATGAAGTCGGTGGCGGCAAAACCAATCAGGACAAGCACTGCCGCTTTGCCTCTCCAGCCGGGAAGCAAGTGTTCCAGCATAGCAACCGAGCCTTGCCCGTGCGGGGATACTTCGGCGACGCGCCTGTATATGGGCAATGCGGCAAAGAGCGTGAAAAGCACGAGCACCAGGGTGGCAAGCGGAGAAAGGTATGAAGCAGCAAGGAATGCAATGCCCGGCTGGTATCCGAGCGTGGAGAAATAGTCCACGCCGGTCAAACACATCACCTGCCACCAGGGAGCCTTTATGGTTTCATGCTCTTCTTTTTTTGAAAGTCCCTTGAACAGCCACTTCTTGGCGTTTTTCATGGTCTGGGACTGGCTGTCTGTCATGGTGGCAAATATTCCCTTCTAAGTCTCTTTATCTACCCAATGGCATTGCCAACCATGCTTTTCGCCGATTTTATCGAGTAAGGATGTTTTTGGCGCCAGTCACCTTATTGCCGTTGTTTCAAAAGCGTTGTCAGGGTACTTCCGATGGGTGAAACACGTTACTATTCACATTTTGGGAATTAGTGGAGAGTTAGTTTGGTAAGCAAAACCAAAACGGCAATGAAATGGTCTTCGCTTATTGGCGGGCGGGACGGGGACAAAAAGTCCACTACCAAGCAATCTGCCAAGCAGGCAATTGCCGACATGGCAGAAACGCTCTTGGGTGAATTGGGCCAAGAGCCTGATCTGGTTATTGCCTTTGTCTCTCACCACTATGCGCGCAGTTTCGAAAAAATCCCCTCGTACATAAAAGACAAGCTCAATCCGAAGGCATTGATTGGTTGTTCGGCTGGCGGACTGATAGGCGGCGGCGAAGAAATCGAGCACGTTCGAGGAATCTCACTGGCCGGCGCTGTGCTACCTGGAGTGAAGCTTCAAGGATTCCATGTCTTCAACGAACAATTGCCGGATGGTGACGCCCCTCCCAGAGACTGGGAAAAGATTGTTGGCGTCGAGAGCAGCAGCGAGCCTAGTTTCATCCTGCTGCCCGATCCTTTTTCTTTCCGCATCGAGACAATGGTGCAGGGCCTGGACTATGCCTTTGCCAATAGCGTTAAGGTGGGCGGACTGGCAAGTGGCGGCAATGAGCCGGGCAGCAATGCGCTCTTCCTCAATGAAGATGTTTACACGGAAGGTATGGTCGGGCTGGCAATATCCGGTAATGTGATTGTCGACACTGTAGTAGCGCAGGGATGCCGGCCGATTGGAAAACCGCTTACTGTGACGGCCTGCCAGGGAAATATTTTGCTGGAACTCGATGGCGAGCCGGCCATTGGTATGCTGAAGTCCGTGCTCGAGGATCTCTCGCCGCAAGATCAGGCACTGGCTCGCAATTCTCTTTTCCTCGGCGTAGTCATGGATGAGTTCAAAACAGAATTCAAATGCGGTGATTTTCTCATTCGCAATCTTGTCGGTCTGGTGCCGGAAGCCGGTGCGATTGTTGTGGGTGAACTTTTGAGACAGGGGCGCACAGTGCAATTTCATTTGCGCGATGCAGCAACATCTTCAGATGATCTGCGCCTGATGCTGAAAAACTACAACGATCGCTCGCGCCTGGCCGGACTGAAATCGCAGGCGCAGGGGGCGCTATTATTTTCATGCCTGGGCCGCGGCAGGCATCTTTACGGCACTAAAAACCACGACAGTGACAGCTTTAGGGAGTATGTCGGCGAGGTCCCATTGACGGGATTTTTCTGCAACGGCGAAATAGGTCCTGTGGGCGGCACTACGTTTTTGCACGGGTACACCTCGTCCTTCGGCTTGTTTCGGGCGAAGGAAAGCGCCGGTTCTTTATAATCAACTGCAGTATGCCGATAAAAAGGAGCAACTATGCCAGTACGTTTGAGAATTTCAACAATCGCATTGCACGCACTTTGTATATTCGCAAGTATTGCGCTCGTGTCGTCATTGGCGGTAACGATTGCCGGCGTGCCGGCTAATGCCGCTCCGGCAAAAGCGGCAGCTACTAAGGCAGCCCCCACAAAAGCTGCTCCGGCCGCTCGCAAGTCGGTCAACGCAGATAATTCAGCTGCTCTTTCAGGATATTGGAACAGGCTGCGCGTGCGCTTGCAAAATAACTGGCAAGTGCCGGACGGCAAGAACAATGTCGTGCTTACAGCTAATATCTCCAGCGATGGCAGCTCTTCAGATGTCGTTGCCACCGGCCACCCGAAAGATGCGCAAGCGGAAGTGAGCGCAACCGAGGCGTTCAATAAGTCTCTTCCTCTCGAGGCGCTGCCTTCGGGCGTCAGTGCGGCGGCAATTTCAGTTGATTTCGAGTACGAGTACGATCCGCATGGTGATGGACATCACAAAGTGTCCGGCTCAATCAGGCAAACAGGCGGCCCTAACCCTGCCCAAAAATCAGAAGGTGCAACAACAGGTGAAGGTGGATCCAAGTTTTGATCCTGGGCACAGGGAGTTTTCCTAAAAATGTCAGGTTTTCGTTTTTTCTCTAAAAGGAGAGTGCCTGGCAATAGTGTTCGCGAGGCTCGCTATGCTGGGACCTGGTATGAGTCGGACAAAAATAAGCTAACCGAGCAGCTGGACGAATACATGCAGGCAGCTTCGGGTGCACTGAGCAGGCGGTCTGCCCATCAGCGGTTTCAAGATCCGGAATTGGATACGCTCAAAGATGATAGCGATCTTCTAGCTGTCGTCAGTCCGCATGCCGGATATATGTTTTCCGGGCAAACCGCAGCTTATGCATTTGCCAGGGCCCAGCGCAATAAAGCAAGCACCAGACCGGAAGTGAGACGTGTGATACTGCTGGGACCCAGTCACTATGCGGGGTTTGAAGGTGCAGCTCTGAGCGACGCCGGCATTTTCGAGACACCTCTGGGTAATCTACCGGTTGATCAAAAAACAGTCGAGGCCCTGGCTGATTTTCCGCTCTTTCGCTTCATGCCTGAAGTGCACAGAAAAGAGCACTCACTTGAATTGCAATTGCCGCTTATCTACAAGACGTTTGGTCCTATAGAGCTGGTGCCAATCGTGATCGGCCAGCTCGAAGACGAGATGGAAACGCGCCTGGTCGGCGGTGTGCTGCAGAGATTTCTCAGACCCGAGGACATGGTTGTGGTCAGCTCGGATTTCTGCCATGTCGGCCCTCGGTATCAATATCAACCTTTCAAAGACAACATCAAGGAAAACGTGTTTAGCCTGGACAAAGAGGCATACACCTACATAAATGAGCTTGACTTGGAAGGTTTCATCAACTTTCGCGATCGAACCGGTGCCACTATATGCGGTTTTTATCCCCTCTGCGTACTTCTTTCCATATTGCCGGAAGATGCAAGCGGATCTGTATTGCATTATGCAACGTCACAAGATTCACTGGTGGAAGACGACGATAATTCAGTGAGCTACATAGCAATTGGCATGGGCACTCCGGCAGGCAAACCCACTCATTGGAGAGAGCCGGCTGCAGATGCAGACAAAGAAGCGCAACTTTCCGATGAGGAAAAGATCGCACTGCTGGCGGTGGCGCGCCAGATGATCGCTTCGACAGTCAAGAAATCTCCTCAACCGAAAGTCGGGGAACTGAAAAGATCTTTTCCCATCATGAAGCAGCCGAGGGGTGTATTCGTTACCCTTTTCAAGAAAAATCCCCAGGCAGAAGAAGGTCGAGAACTGAGAGGCTGCATCGGACATATTTGGCCGGTGCGTGCTCTTGCCGACGCCGTTTGCGAAAATGCCGTCGGTGCCGCCATGCGCGACTACCGCTTCATGCCTGTCACCGAGGATGAATTGGACAGCCTGGAAATTGAAATTAGCGTTCTTACGCCACTGAAGAGAATCGACTCCTATAATGAGATAGTAATAGGTAAGGACGGCGTCGTACTTTATAAGAGTGGAAGTCAGGCAGTCTTTCTTCCTCATGTGGCCGAGCAATTCGGCTGGAATCTAGAGCAGACGCTCACGCAGCTTTCTCTGAAAGCCGGTCTGGGCGAGATGGCATGGAAGCAAGGAGCCAAATTCGATATTTTTCAAACGGAGTCTTTTGAAGAAAACGAAGAGGGTGAAGAAAGTGAGGCAAATGGGGGATGATACCGTTTATTCTTGAAGCGGCATCCACCAAAAGGGGGACATGTGGGCTACGATATGCCGGTTGGTCAAAAGGTGAGAGTTGTTCTTGCGGAGGACGACGAACCGACCAGATTCTGGTTGAAATTGACTTTGCAGCAGTCTCAAAACTTTGACGTGGTGGGGCAGGCGGGTGACGGGCGCACGGCAGTCGACCTGACCAATGAAAGCAAGCCGGACCTCGTACTCATGGACATCGGTATGCCGATAATGGACGGAGTGGAGGCGGCACGCCTTGTCAAAGAGTCGTTACCAGACACCAAAGTGATCATGTTTACTTCTCATGACACGGACGATTCTGTTTTTGCCGCACTTTCGGCCGGTGCGGACGGGTACTGCTTGAAAACGCTCACCGCCGAGCAGCTGCTCAAGGCTGTTTCCAGCGTGCTCGATGGCGCGGCCTGGCTCGACCCTGGAATTGCCCGCAAAGTGCTGCGCGCCGCCTCGAGTAAAAAGGACGCGGGCGAGATTTCTAAAGAGATAGAAAATACCGAGCCGGAAAAATCACCCGATTCAAAAGAAAAAGATGCGGCTCCCGGCGCAGCGACTAATCCTTTTGCTCTTTCGCAGCGGGAAATGGAAGTATTGCAATTGCTCGTCGACGGTTTGAGCAATCAAGAGATTGCTGATAAATTGTGCCTCGGCACAGAAACTATAAAAACGCACATGCGTCACATCATGCGCAAGCTCTCAGTTTCGGACAGAACCCAGGCGGCTATCAAAGCTATGCGTCAGGGTATTGTTTAAACGTGCTGAAGGTTTTGTATTGAGCCCTTTAGACTAAATACAAACCACGTACAGACAGAAACTCAGACTTATCCGAAGAGTTTCGCTGCCAAAAGAAGCTGCTGAATGATGCATTGAATAGCCGTAAAGATCAAAAACACAAGCGTGTGATCTTGATTGGCAAATCTCGATAATTCCGCCTCTATAGAAGGAATTGCTTGCGCTTTGTCAGTCTGCTGCAGGAGTGCATCCGGAATGATCAAGCGCGGATTGGTCCGCCACAGACCATAGCTGAAAAGCTCTTCCGATGTGGTGTCCACAACAGCCAGTCTTAGTCCGGGCAAGGAAAGCTTCTTGCAGTGCTCGCCAATCATCGATGCCAATTCCGGATTGGTCTTGGCAATATCTTCAAGTGCAACGAAGCGAGCTTTGAAGTAACGACGCTCCGCCCAATCCAGCACCATTGGCAGTAGCATCACAAAGAGCACGTTCCAGCAAAGTGTGAGAATCGCAGAACCCCGGGCACCAATCTCGCCGATAGCTACGCAGCGAGCCACAGGGAATTCTAATCCTGCACCGACTATGAAGGTGCTGAGGTAATAGATGCCTAGGACTGTGGATGGTTTTAAGGGTTTTGTCATGACTTATGCCGGGCTTGACCCGGCAAAAACTTATATCTTGCTAGTCTTGTTCCACCTCAGAAAGCCAATCAAACTGCCGAGATTCCTCATGACAACCTGGTCGCGGCTATAATTAAGGTGTGGGTCAGCAGTTTGTGGAAAGGCAGCAAATATTTGAAGGGAACCAGCCTCGCTGAGTGCAAACACTTCGCCGCCGAATGGCTGCGTGCTTTTGAGATTAAAAGGGCGGGCGCCAATGTCCAGCGCCTGGATGAAATTGCCGACTTTAACGACGATGAAGTCCTGCGCCGGGGTCTGTGGATGATATCCATAGTGGGCGGGCCGGTGATTTACCTCGTCTGCCCGTTCATTTTGTCCATCGTCCAGACTTTTCTCTGGGCGCCTGTCACCGCCGCCCTGTGGACGCTTCTGAAAATCGGCATGGGCTTAATCTTTGGGATTTTTGGGCTGGCTGTCTATTTCACCTTCCTGCACACCGACCGAGGTTCTACTGAATAAAAATGATGCAGGTCAAAACACTTGATGAAATCGTCATGGAAGCGCAGCGCCAGTCCATTAATCTGGTGCGTTTCATTTTTGCCGATCTGAGCAGCATCGTAAGAGGAAAGTCCACGCGCGCCGGCCGGTTGAAAGAGCGTCTGGAAAGCGGCATTGGTTTGGTAAAGGGAACGCTGGCGATGAACATGCTCGACCAGCTTCAGGCTGATACCGGCTTTGGTGCCAGCGGCGAAATACGCTTGATTCCGGATCCTGATACTTGGACGGTACTGCCGTATTCGGAACGGCAGGCAGCCGTCATCTGCGACTTGATGGAACTCGATCACACTCCCTGGGAGCTGTGCCCTAGAAACGTTTTGAAGCGTCAGATTCAAAAAGCAAAAGACATGGGCGTGAGCTTTCAAGCTGCATTCGAACCTGAGTTTATGCTCGGCACCATGATTGATGGCACCTTCCAGCCCGTCGACCGCAGCCTGTGCTTTTCAACTGAGGGAATGAACAAGGCTTCGCGCTTCATCAACAACTTCATTGATGCGCTGGCAAAACAAGGCATTGAGACAGAACAGTATTATCCGGAACTCGGGCACGGGCAGCACGAAGTCAGCATCAGCCATATGCCTGCTTTGAAGGCGTGCGACAGGCAAATCTTCTACCGGGAAACATTGAAGGGCGTGGCATTGGAAATGGGAATGGAAGCCTATCTTGCTCCCAAACCATTTGAAAATCAGCCCGGTAACGGATGCCATCTGCACATTTCCGCCTGGGACATTTATGGCGAACGTAATTTGCTTTTTGCCGACACCGGCCTTTCTGTTTTCGGCATGAAATTCGTCGCCGGTATTATCGATCACCTGCCTGGTCTGGTGGCGCTAACGGCACCGTCGGTAAACTCGTATCGCCGGCTCAAACCGAGCTCGTGGGCCTCAGCTTATACTTGCTGGGGATTTGAGAATCGAGAGGCTGCAGTTAGAGTCCCATCCGTATATTGGGGCCAGGAAATGGCCACAACGAATATAGAGATCAAGTGCGTCGACTCTACTTCCAATCCTTATTTAGCGCTCTCTGGAATAATTGCCGCAGGTCTCGATGGTGTAGAGAGAAATCTGACGCCGCCGGAGCCGGTGTTTACCGACCCAGCTACCATGAGCCCGGAAGAGCAAGAGTCCAACAAAATTCAAAGGCTGCCGTCCAGCCTCATGGATGCGATTATGGAATTAGAAGAAGATAAACTGCTGAAAAGTATGCTCGGAGCTCGTCTTGCCGACACTTATGCGGCGGTGAAGACCTCCGAGTGCGGTGCTTTTGGCGGTGCCAATCCGGAGTTTGAAATGAGTCACCACCGCAATCGCTATTAGCTGAGGTAACACGTGGGCGACGACCTCATTGATTTGCGAAGCGCCATCATTATCGATCAGCACGCTCATTCGCTGGTCGAAGATTTCATGCAGTTTGAAGCTGTCGATTTGAGGCGCTGCTTTACTGAGAGCCGCACCATGGATATGCTTCAAAATCATGTCGGCTCGAGCCTCTCCTACATGGACATGATCCGCAAGTTGGGAGACTTGCTTGACGTGAAAGGCGAATCTCAAGTCATCGAGCTTCGCCAGACGATGAAAGAATATGACTACGTAAATAGCCTCTTTGATGATGTTTCACTGGGCGCCTTCGTAATCGATGATGGTTACTCATCAGGCAAAGCGATGCCTTTGTCGAAGCTTTCCCAGCTAACCGGCCGACCCGTTTTTCGTTGTCTCAGGATCGAGAGCGTGATCGAACACGTTCTCAGTATGTCATCGACTTTTGGAGAACTGGAAGACAAGTTTATGACAGCGCTGGCGGCACCATCGGAGGTGCCGACCGCCGCACTGAAGACAATTATGGCCTATCGCGGCGGCTTGAGTCTCCTCGATACGACAAAGGAGCTCGCACAAGAGGACTTTGCTGGTTTGAAACAGAGATTCAAATCGGGTATGAGCAAGACTCCTATCCGCATCGAGCGATGCAATCTGCACCACTATCTTTTGCTGCGTGCATTCGAATTTGCCGGTGAGAAAAAATTGCCTGTACAGATTCACACCGGCATGGGCGATTCTGATGAAGACCTCCTGGAGAGCAATCCTCTACTGTTGAGAAAAGTTTTTGAGAATAAAAACTTTTCGTCAGTCAGGTTTGTCTTGCTGCATTGTTATCCATATGTTAGGGAAGCCGCTTATTTTGCTTCTCTCTATTCGAATGTCTATTTTGATCTTTCTCTGGGGTGTTTTCTTGTTTCGGCAAGTTTCGAGTCGAGCATACAAGAGGCAATTTCGCTGGCGCCGGTTTCAAAACTGCTTGCTGGAACCGACGGTCACACTGCGCCGGAAACTCACTGGTATGGAGCGCTTTCAACTAAGCGCGGTTTGTCATCTGTACTGACGAAACTGGTGAGAGATGACTTTATGGATGAAACTGAGGCGATGAAATTAGCCGGAGATATTCTGTACGGAAATGCAAGACAACTCTATGGGTTGGAAGGGCTTGCTTAATTGCGAGCGATCCGATTTCCTAACGCTCCAGATCAATTCTGTAACCGATGCGATGTACGGTGCTGATGATCGAAGGTTGCCCTTCATCGTCCAGCTTATTGCGAAGTCTAGTTATGCAAACGCGCACCGTATCCGGGGACGCCTCTAAGTCGGAGGGCCAAACGCGCGAAAACAGCGC
>JAYRNY010000129.1:0-3838 GCA_041911975.1 bacterium
AATAACCTGGGGCCATAGGTTGAGCGCGTAAAACCATGGGGACGCTCAATCAGTTTGTTTGATTCCGTATCGCAAAAAAAAGCGAAGGTGAAGGTTTGTGAGATTCCTATTTCTGTCTCTGTTTCTTGTGTCTTTCTCGTTTGCCGTTGCACCAATTTCGTTTGCCCAAGTCAAAGTTGAGAAGCCTGTTGTACAGAGTTTCCCCTCTGAAATCCGGTCGAGTAAGCAGCGCTGGTATAGCAAACATCTGACGGCGATGAAGGAAGCGCCTATCTACAATCTTCCACCCGCATCTGACAAGTTTGTATTTCGTCTCCTGTGGCTGCGAAGCTTTCATCATCCAGTGTGCGTCAGAGTCGAAAAGAACGGTGAGAGTCCTGCGGCGCTGTTCGGGAAGGAATTAAGTGGTGCAGGTGGATATGCTCCACCCTCTGTGTCAATAATAAGTGAGACAGTTTTGGCCGGCAAGTTTAGTGAAGTGGGCCGGCCCGGAAGATAGGGCTTGTGCCACCGATTGATATGTTCTGGATGTGCTTTGAGAGAAGCTGTCCATGGGATTACAATTAGGGCATGCGGTCCTTGTTTTGGAGGTCGCATGAAACTGACACCGGGCATTTCAGCAGAAGAGCGAGAGGAATACTGGGTTGAAATCATCAACGAAGCAAGGCAGTTTCCATCGGGTATTTCAGCGTATTTGAACAGCATGGGAATAAACAAGAACAACTATTATTATTGGTTCCAGAGACTCACACCTGCGCATCCTGAATGGGAAGACAGCTCCAAAGATTCGCGTGGTCGGCCGAAGAAGGCAAAAGCGAAAGCGAAGTTGCCGAAAACGGAAGTAACTGAAAAGGCACAGCGTCGGCGGTTTTCATCGCAAGAGAAAGCTCGGATTTTGGACGAGTTCGAAAAGGCAGAGCAGGGGCAAGGTGCTGCAATCTTGAGAAGAGAAGGCATTTATTACTCTCAGATTCATCAGTGGCGAAAAGAGAGAGAAGAGAACTCGCTTGTGGCAAAGAAGCGAGGTCCGAAGCCAAATCCAGCGGCAGAGGAAATTAAGAAGCTGAAAGCGCAGTTGGCGAAGACTGAGAAAAAACTTGCGCGAGCAAACGCGATAATTGACTTCCAAAAAAAAGTTGCCGAGATCCTGAAATCGTCGGTGGACGAGATCGAAGACTAGGTGTAATCGAAGAAATCAAAGAAGCGGCAGAAGAAAAGAATTTGCCGATTCGTGACCTTTGCGCTGCAACGAATCTGCCAGCGTCAACCTTTTATCGACGACGCAAACCGAGGGGCGAAGCTCCCGTTCGAGAGAAACGAAAATCAAGGCGTGCATTGAGTGATGAGGAACGCCGCCGAGTATTGTGTGTTCTGCATGAAGATCGTTTTGTCGACAAGGCGCCGGCGGAAGTATATGCTGCGCTGCTGGACGAAGATGTTTATCACTGCTCAATCAGCACGATGTACAGAATTCTGCGCGAGCACGGTGAAGTTAGAGAGCGCCGGAATCAGCTGAAGCATCCGCAGTACAAGAAGCCTGAATTATTGGCGACAGGACCGAACCATGTGTGGAGCTGGGACATCACGAAGTTGAAAGGGCCGGAGAAATGGAACAACTACTACCTCTACGTGATCATCGACATCTACAGCCGCTACGTTGTGGGCTGGATGATCGCTCGCAGAGAGAATGGAGAGCTTGCCGAAACCCTCATCAGCGAGACTTGTGCACGCCAGGGAATCAATGAAGAGCAACTGCTCATCCACTCGGATCGGGGCTCACCAATGACATGCAATGCGGTGGCACTGTTATTGTCAGACTTGGGTGTAACCAAGTCACTCAGCCGCCCGCATGTTAGCAATGACAATCCCTTCTCGGAAAGTCACTTCAAAACTCTCAAATACCGGCCGACCTTTCCGAAGAGATTTGGCAGTATCGAGGATGCCAGGGCGTTTTGCCGAATCTTCTTTAACTGGTACAACAATGAGCACTACCATGGCGGGCTTGCGCTTATGACGCCGGCGACCGTGCATCATGGCGCCGCAGGTGCATGTAATCGCAGGCGCCAGGCGGTTCTCTCCCGCGCGTTTGAAAAACATCCGGAGAGGTTCTTCAATGGACGTCCAAAAGTGCTGCGGCTGCCGAAAGAGGTTTGGATCAATCCACCACCAAAAACAGCAGATCCAGATGCCACCATCACCAGTATCACTATTATCAGCGACTCAGAAGTCAGTGTCAGGTAAGATCAAGTATGTTTCATCACACGTTTTCGAAAAGGCTCGTGCAGTGAGCCTTTTTGAAAATGAGAGGTGAAATCTGCAATAATGGGGGACGTATGACAACGGTGATTTCGGCAAAATGACCATTTTCAATCACGACACTAAATTCAGCGAAAAAAGTGTCTCAAAGTTATTGACAGGTTCCGACCGCCGTCGCTAAAGTCTATGGATACTCAAGATAATGTGATTTACATTGGTAGTTTCTGGCAACTTCTCTATCCGTTAACAACTATATGTCACGCAATTTTCCCCCAACCAATCGTTGAATTGGTGAGGCAAATAAAGCAGCATACTGTAAGCCTGCCGGAAGGCTCGCAGCAGCTTGCGCTTTGCTCCACTCTTAACGATGGCTATCTCATGAAACACGCACGCAGGATAGAGCGTGAATTTGCAGCGAGAAGGCGCTGTTGCATCTATGAGGTGAAAAAAGTGTTCCAGGTGAGCGCAAGACCATCTCCATACTCATGCGGCTTGACATTAATGATCAGATTCGAAGGTTTCACTGACGATCAACTGCTTGCAGCTGCAAGACTAACCAAATTGCCCCTAATCAGCACTGAACCGCTCTACAACGATACTGAAAACAGGAAGCAGGGAGAATGTTTATTGTACTTCCCCGCAGTCGACGAACTATCCCTTCGGGGGCACATCCACTCCTTCTCTAGCATCCTAAAGGCATAGCAGAAATTCACCGAGAATAGTCATGATGGAGGACCGGTTGCAATTTTCATCATAAGCTATTCTGAACGATCATTCGTTTGGGAATTGAGCCGAAGTAAACGCGCTTCCGCATTAACCGAACGCTACTGGTCATTGTCCTAGGCGTGCGATTACGATAAACGAAGGTGAGAACAAGCATGTCGAGGCTGCAAATCCCCGGACAAGAATAGATGTTTACGATGCCGTGGAGCGCTTGCGCCGTTGGGCTGTAGGCTAGAACAGATACTGTTCGACGCAACTGCATAGCTTGACACGAGCCAGGCCAGCTATCGTTTTTTTAGCTCTGCTAGCCGCGAGAGCGGCTCTTTTTCAAATACGTCCCAGGTACAAAACATTTCGGCAGCATCCTGAATGCCTTATTTCAGTGAGGTTGGCGACCTTGTTGATTCTATTTTGTTCCCTTGGACTTTTCGGCAGTCATTCACACAACCAGCCATACACTGTATTCTCTGCCCATCAAGAAACTCGCCAACGTCGCAAGAATTATCGGGACTACCCATCTTGATATTTGCTAGACAGGAAGCACTCTTTTCGAACACGCCATTTGCGAGCAAGCTAACCACAATCCCCTAAGCACTGCACTAATGAAGGATTTGGAACTCACTTTGCGTGATTGGAATGGCTCTACAGCTGCTCGCAAAGCGAACTAGATGATTGAAGTTAACCAACGTTCAATAGCTTGCAATCGAGTCAGAGGAAACAATATGAGAGAGAACAATACCGGCAGACTCGTGTTTCGCACTAGCACTAACGGCTAGGGCAACGTGCCTGAGCGGATTCTTGCCAAAACGTTCAACCATGCTGGTTAAGTAAGTGGCTGTCAACAAATATCATCAGCAGT
>JAYRNY010000130.1:0-2463 GCA_041911975.1 bacterium
AACGGCAGCCGAGATCTTGATGTCGGGCTTGAATTTCCTCAAGCTGGTCGAGACGTCTTTGACGAAGTTGTTGACGTTTTGCACTTTCCAGGCAATCCATATCTGGCGGGTATTGTCGTCCAAATGATCGAGGGAAAGCCCGGTCTCTTGTTCGAAGCGCTGGCGTCCCTGCCAGTCGTAACCCATTTCCGTTCCTTTGTTGTTGAAAGGATAACGAATATAGTCGAGCTGGATGCCGTCTACTTTGTAGTTGGTGACGATTTCCATAATCAGGTCTTTAGGATACTGGCGCGCTTCCGGGACGGCCGGATCGAGCCAGAACTCGGTCTGTCTGGGTGGCACGAGCTGACCGTCTTTGTAGGCCAGTGCCTGATTGAAGTCGCGGCTGGTAAGCACAGGACCGGGATAATCACCGTCTTTTCCAACAATAGGATTGTGGCGCGTGTTGCCGACAGCGAAGATCCATACCCAGGAATGCAGTTCCATTCCTCGCTTGTGGGCTTCCTTCACCGCTACTGCCAATGGGTCCCAGCCGACCATGGCCGGATTTTGTGCAACCAGTTTGCTGGGGAACATGGCAAATCCGGCATTATTAGTTTCGAAATAAACCACATTGATGCCGCAGGCTTTCAGTTTGTCGAAAAGTTGTGCCAGTGCCTGGGCGTTGCGCATCGATACAATCGTTCCTCTGTCGAGCCAAACGCTGCGAGCTTCGACCGGACGCACAGGCATGGCTTGGGCGAAGGACATGGAGAAATCTTGGCGAGCCTGAGCAAGGTGAGAATCGGCTTCGTAGAACTTGCGCGCCGAATAGGCCTCTTTAAATGCATTGACATGGGAAACGCCGGAGTCATAGAACTGCTGGATGAGCTTGAATGGCACGGCAAGCTCGGCTTGCTTGGCTGTTTTTATTGTTTCTTCGGTGCGCCTGGTCAGATATTCCAATTCCTGGCTGATATTTTGATAGTCGGCGTAGCTTATTTGCACGGCCGCAGTTTGAGTAATGCCCGGCACGAGTTCTTCCAGAGCCAGAGAGATCAAATTGGAATTGGAGGTGATTTCGCCTTGCATTCCTGGCGCCCAGCTGATGAAGATGCAGCCGCCCTTGCGTACTACCGCAGGAGCAACTTCTCGGCCTGTGCTGTCCAGCCATCTAGCCAGTTGGCTAGCGCCTTCGGTGAGAGTGACATCAGATCTGACCGTGCCGATTGCAAATTCTTCTGATACCGCAAATGGTGTGCGGGGCCATTCTACCTTCTGCTTGTCACTGAGATTGTTTTGCTTGCTCACAACTACGCCGGCCAGCCCGTCAACAGCCACTCCATTTGGTTGAGGCATGCCATTGGCGTCAGTGACTACCAGCTTGCCGCCGCCGCGAACAAACTCAGTGACGGCGCCGAGCGCTTCTGGGGTCAGATCGACCGACAGCGGCAGGATGAGAAGCTTGTAACCACTCAGTTTCGATGAGCCGGCAGCCAAGTCGGCGTCCGACAATTCGTCAAACCTGACATTGGCAGTCTCTAGCGTGTGGCGGAATTGCACATAATCGTCGTCAAATGTTCCCAGGTGCAAATCCTGATAAGTCTGCGCATTGCGAATGCTTTTGACGACGCCGATCGGAGATGCGGCTGAGGCGGTTTGCGCATCAAGTAGCAAAAACATCGTCAAGACAAGCAAGCAGCGCATAAGGAAATGCGCGCCCGGGTGCAATGCATGTTTTGCTGCTCTGTTTTCTGTCACTGGCGGACCTCCATCAATTTCGAATGCCTTTTGAGCCGGCGAATTTCTTGAATTCTCTTCCAAGATCATCGATTGCGCATTTCCTTCACTACTCTGTCGAGTTGTCTCTTGGTGTCACGTTTGGTGATTGATTCTCGCTTGTCGTAAAGCTGTTTTCCTCTCACCACCGCTAGATCGACTTTTGCCCAATTACCTTTGAAAAATAGTTTGAGCGGTATCAGCGTCAAACCTTTTTCTTGTACCTTTTGTTTGAGTTTGACTATTTGCATGCGGTGCATGAGCAATCGTCGCTTTCGCAAAGGGTCATGATTGAATCGATTGCCGAAATCATAGGGAGCGATATGGCAGTGGTGCAGCCAAATTTCTCCGTCTTCGATGCGGGCAAACGAGTCGTTGAGATTAGCTTTGCCATTGCGCATCGATTTGACTTCTGTGCCCTGCAATTCAATGCCGGCCTCAAAAACTTCAATAATCTCGTATTCATGCCGCGCGCGACGGTTGTCGGCAACTACTTTTACCGGCTTACCTTCGCGTTCCACTGGCGCGGCGGCGTTCTTTTTCATTAGTATCGAGGGAGATATACGCGTAAGTCCGCTAATAATTGAATCAAACCTTCAGTATAAAACGTTGACGGGGCGCGGATCTGCTCATTTCGGTCAGCTGCGCATTAAACGTGACAGATAGTCAAAATCTCGTCTTCACAACTGGTGTGGAAACTGGTCG
>JAYRNY010000131.1:0-2286 GCA_041911975.1 bacterium
GTGAAACTGGAGATGCTGAGAAATTCAGAATCATTACCGATGCCTGGAAGACACTTTCCGACGACACAAGGCGGCAGGCTTACGACATGACTCTGGCTGTTGCGGATGCCTCTAAACCGCAAGCCAAGCAACCTGGCGCAGCATCTTCGTTTGGACGCGATAGCATGCCGAAATTCGAACGCACCAGTTTGACCTGGAACGAAGTGGAATTGAGAGTAGCGGTTTTGCAGGTTCTTCTGGCGCAAAGACGTAAAAAACCTGCCAGCGGTGGATGTTCCGGCAAGATGCTCATGGACATTCTGCAAATTGATGATGTAACCGAAGTGGAATTTGCACTTTGGTACCTGCGTGAGAAAAGCATGATCGAAACAGGCGAGCGCTCGTTCATGATCACTGCGGTTGGTCTCGACTATTTGACCAGTGAGCTCTCGAAAACACAGATCCTCGACGGTGGAACTCAAACAGAGAAGAAGACTTCCGCGGTGGTCAATGCTGGATTGCCTGCAGTTCTCGGCAAGCAGTAATTGATCACCTTCAGTCAGTGTGAATAGCTGCCCTGAAATTCATAATATACTACGGGCGTTGCGATGCGGCGCCCGTTTCATGTGTGCGCTTTGTGTGTTTGTTTTTTTTGAGTTAGGTGTTTGCCTATTCGAACTCTACGCTGTCTGTTTCAAACTGAAATTGCATAGTCAATTGTTCATTTAGAACGGTGGCAAGAAATGTCTTTCGGTGCCATGTTGTCGGACCGTGCTCTTTGATGGCTTCTCTGTGTACTGCCGACGCGTATCCTTTATTGCTGTCCCAGCGATAATTTGGAAACTGTGCCGCCAGACCTGTCATCATGCGATCTCGGTATACTTTGGCAATTACTGAAGCGGCAGCAATTGAAGCAGAATGTGCATCTCCGTCGATGACCGTGACCTGCTCCATTTTTAAATCAGAGATCCTTTTATTGCCGTCGATGGCGACCAGATAATTAGTGTCAGAGTCAGTCTGTGTCTGCATCAACTTAGTTACTGCGCGCGACATTGCCAGGAGACTAGCTTTCAGTATATTGATGGTTTCAATCTCTTCGACGCTCGCTTCGGCAATAGCGCATTGAGCGTGCTGGTGAATAGTTTCAGCCAGGCGTTCGCGTTGCTGGCTGGATAGCTGTTTGCTATCGTTCAAATCTTCAAGCGCTTGGCTCAGCTTCGAGCCCATGCGAATTGGCGGCAAAATTACAGCGGCTGCAACGACAGGACCGGCAAGGCACCCTCTTCCCACCTCATCAGTGCCAATAAGGATGGATTCCTTTCCTCTCATGCGCACGTCGAATTTGAGCATGCGTTTTAGACGTGTTCCGCATTCCAGAACGGCCGTTTGCGCGCGTGGGTTTTTCTTCGAGTTTCCGGATTTCTCTGCCATGTGCCACTTCAGGTGGTGCGCAACGCGAAATGCTTATCTTAGAAGCGGGTCACTATTCCAGTTGCGATAGTTGGTTGAGGGCTGGTTTCCTTGCCACTAAGTTACCACTTCGATGGGCTTGGCAGGCGGTTGTGAGAAGCGAAAAATCTGAGAAACTGAAAATTGGATGGGCGTCGGGTTTGCCAGGAAGTTAAAGCGATATCGCTTTAACTTCTAGCTGTCGGGGCTGTCAAATGTAACGCGGCCCAGTTTGCCGTTGCGAATATCGCCAAGCAGAACGGCTGCGGCTCTTGCTGTGTCTGGGCGTCCTTTGGTGGTGAGGAAGCGCTTGCGTTCTGCAATCAATTGCAGGTTTACTTTCTCCGCAAAGTTCCTCTCGCTGGCATGTTCGTAACTGCCGGTCGGCTCGCTCTCGAGAGAGGAGTCTTCGCCTGAAAGGCGGTTGCGCTTTGATTGATTGTGGATTGCGCGGTCTCGCTCGAACTGCCAGTTTGGCTCATCGTCGCCTTCTAAGCCTGCATTGGTGTCGGGTGAAAATTCGGCTTCCTGCTGGCAGTCGCCTTCCTTAGGCAGGTATCTTTCAAGCATCCCGGGATAGCGTTTTTGAAGTTCCATGATCGCTTGCTCTGCAAGTTCCTCAGGGGCATAGGCTCCAGGTGGTGCAAGATTTAGAATGCCCAGCTTTTTGCCGATAGTGGGCGAAGAGATTGTTGGGGGCAGAATTCCCGGAGTATCGAGGAGTTCAAGCTTAGGATGGACCCTGATCCACTGAGGTCCACGAGTGACGCCAGGTCGGTCTGCTACCTTGACTTGCTTTTTTCCAATCAACCAGTTGATCAGGCTGGATTTGCCTGTATTCGGCATTCCGACTACGCA
>JAYRNY010000132.1:0-8454 GCA_041911975.1 bacterium
GATAAAGGCTGGATGCATCGGTTACCGCTGGGTGGACAACATCTCCGGCGACCGCCATCAATTTTTCACGCAAGAAGGCTATTTCGATGAGCACGGACGAATAGTCGAGCCATACAACATCGATTGGCCAAGTATCATGGATATCCTGGCGAATGTGCAGTGAGAGAGCCGATCGCCGCGCGTTAGTGGTTTGCGTTATTGTTGCGAGGCAATAAATTACTTTGCAACGGGGCGTTCGCGGTGCCCTCAATCGCCAAACCGGTTAAAATATATGCTCTCGAGGGAATCCAAGCGGAGAAGCCGGTGAAGGTGATGACGAGTTTCGAAAAGCGGTCCTATTGTGGCGATAATGTGCGCCGCATGGCTATTTGCGGGATTCTTTCCGGTCTTCTGCTGGTAGCACCGACCTGTATACTGACAAATTCGGCTGCAATTGCCGCCCCCGCCGCCTGGGGGGATTTGTATGCTGATGGGATGAAAGCGCTGGAGCAACAGAGCCTCTCTCTGGCGGAAAGCAAATTCAGAAAAGCTTATGCACTTGTGCAAAAGCAGTCGAAAAATTCAGCCGACGAAGAGAAGTGCATGTTGAAGCTTGCCGCGACTCTGGCACTCGAGGATAAAACGACTGAAGCTGGATCTCTCTATCAAAGGCTTTTGAAGAATCTGACTGCTCATTATGGTGCAGGCAGCTCGCAGGTGGCGCCGGTTTTGATGGCACTCGGCTCGCTGCAGGAGTCCGAAGGCGATCATGCTTCGGCGATGAACTATTACAGGCAAGCGCTTTCGATCAATGAAAAGAGCTACGGACCTTACAGTCCTTATGTGGCTAGCTCACTTCGCAGAATGGGCAGAGCCAGCAAGAAAGCGGGCAACGTAAAAGAGGCGGAAACGCACTATCAAAGAGCGATTTCCATTCTTTCCAAAGATCCTAATGCCGATGCCGCGTCGCAGCTTGAGGGTGTCATGCATGACTACGGTGATCTTTTGAAAGGTAATGACACCTCCAACAAAGACCTGATCAAAGACTTTCAGGAAGACATTTTGAACAGCAAGAGCGCCCCGAGTAAGTCATCGGAGAGTCGCATACAGGGCAGTGTTCAGGCGGATTCTGAAAAGGTGGAATTGAGACAGCCGATAGATTCACCAGCTGGATCTCAGTCTCAATTTCAAATTGCCAATCAGAATCAATTGAATTCTTCGCGGCAACAGCAAACCGATATGAATACGAGTGTTGCTTTGCGCGGATTGATGGATCCTGCCTCCGACCAGACTCTTGCTCCCGCATACAAGGTCCTCAGCGACTCGATCTTCAAGCAGAATCGCTATGAGAAAGGTGAGTCGTATTACCAGCGGATGATTGCAATAGATATCGATGCTCTTGGACCGAGCCATCCTTCCGTTGCCAATGATCTAAATGGTTTGGCGCAGCTATTAATTGCTCAAAAGCGGTACAAAGAAGCCCAGCCGCTGCTTATTCGCGCGCTCTCCATTTACGATCAAACATACGGTTCAAACAACCTTTTGACTGTAAACACTCGTGCATCGCTTGCATCTGTTGAACTGCAATTGGGTAACTCAGACAAAGCAGCAGATCTTTACAAAAACGCTTTGACACAGGGACGCACCGCGCTTGGACCAAATAGCATTGAAACAGCGCGCATATTGAACGACCTTGCCTACTCGAAGTACAAGCAGGGCAGTCTGGAGGAAGCGCGCACGTTTTACGAATGGGCAATCGCGAGTACTGAAGGCGCCGTCGGTGATAAAGACACGCTTCTGGCGGCCTGCCTGAGGGATTATGCACAAGTGCTCCGCAGTCTTGGTCGCACTGATGATGCGACAGTAGCTGAAAGCCGCGCCGCGAAAATATTGGCCCAACAGTAGCGTACGGCCGTATTAGCCTTTGCCAACCGGTTTGCCGACTGGGTTGACTTTTGATTGGTTGTCCAGCTCTTCGCTGCCCTCTTGTGCGACTGCGTCGCCTTCGTGCAGGTCTCCGAAGACCTCGACCATGCCGTCCATGATCTGTCCTTTGCGCACTGTCGTCCATTCGACAACATCGTTCTTGATCTTGCAAACGAAAGTATTTAGAGGTGTAGACACCACTGCGGAAATAGGCACGAAGAGCGAAGATTCACGTCTGCGCGTCGGCCAATAAACCTTGCAGAACATACCGGGCAGAATCTTGAAATCGGGATTGAGGAAGTTGAGTTCAACAGGCATGGTCCGCGTTTCTTTGTCGAGATCGTTGCTGATACGGGCAACGGTGCCTGTGAAGCGTTTGTCCGGGAAAGAGGAAACTGAGAACTGAACCTCTGATCCCAGTACCACTCCTGCTGCATCGACTTCCGGCACCGGTGCGATGATACGCAAAAGATCCAGTTGCTTCAAACGGCAAATGGGCGGATAAGCACCCGTGCCATCAGGACCGACGAAGCTGCCGACGTGCATTTTTCTCTCGGTTACATAGCCATCGAATGGAGCGGGTATTTCCAGATACGAAGCAAAGTCGGCATAGTTTTCGAAAGACTTCGCCATGGCGTCAAGCTCTTCTTTCTTCATCGCGACTTCATTCGCCTTCGCATTGACGCGTTTTATGAATGTGTTGACGTCTTGCCTGTCGGCCTCGACGGTTTGCGACCACTGGACGACATCATTGTCGGCAATGACGCCGGGCACCAGAGACGCAGTGTAAACACGCTGATAGGTTGATTGGTCGGCAAGCAAATTGGCTTGATGCTTTTTCAGCTCCGCCTGCAGGTCGGCAAGTCGCGATTCTTCCGCCGACAATGATGCTTTAACCGCAGCGACCTTTGCCTTGGCTTCGGTTCTGCGAGCGAGGTATTCGGGCGCATACATCTTCACCAGGGTCTGCCCTTCTTTGACGACGGAACCTCGGTCTACGCCCAGCCATTTGATAAAGCCGGGGACTTTCGGGTAGATAAGAACGTCCTGGTAAGCATTGATTTCACCGGGTAATTGATCTTCTCGGAAAAGCGTTTTTGATACTACCTGCACAGTGGGAACGGAAACGATGGTTGGTTTATCCTCAGTGGAAACTAGCGGACGATTGTGTCTCAATTGCAAAAGGAAGAATGCGCCTCCGGCAAGTGCCAGTACGATGACGACGAATATCAAATTCTTCGGGCTGAAGATTGATGACTTTTCGTGGCTGCTTTCCATCATGGTTGTGGTCCTTTCGTCTATCTAAAGTCCGAGATCTTCGGGGTGCATTGACCTGGACTTCAATGTTGCGTTCTTCTGAATAATTGAGAAAACTAACGGCAATAGCGTCAGTACGGACAATGTCGACATTGTCAACCCGCCAATGACTGCGCGACCGAGTGGTGCGCTCTGAGTAGTCGAGAGAGCCATTGGCACCATACCTGCGACCATGGCTATGGAGGTCATGAGAATGGGGCGCATCCGTTGTTCTGCCCCATGAATTGCCGCTTCTTCCGCGCTCATTCCTTTGGCTCGACTTTCTTCAGCAAATACGACCATTAAGATCGCGTTGGCAATTCCAACCCCAATGCACATGATGGCACCCATGAAAGATTGCACATTCAATGTGGTACCGGTGATGGTGAGCATGGTCAAAACGCCGAGCAAAATTGCCGGCGTTGTGGACATGACGATTAACACTACGCGAGCCGCCTGGAAATATGCCAGCAGCATGAGCGTGATTACGACGACGGCAAGAACCAGCCCTGAGAGCAAGTGGAAGAAAGTATCTTCCAGCAGCGGTACCTGTCCCATAATGTCGACGAAAACGCCTTCAGGCGGTTTCCCGGCACGCAGCACTGCTTCTTTTACCGAATCACCGACTCTGCCCAGATCATTTCCTTGCAAATTGGCCGTCAATGAGACCATGCGCATCATGTTATAGCGATCCAGTTCTCCGTTTGTCACACCGTAGGAGACGTTAGCGACGTCCTGAATAAGCGGGTGCTGCGGATAGCGCTGTCTGTGATCCGGATATGCTCTGTTGGTTGTGGCGTCTTCCAGTTGATCCTTCCACTCTTCCATCTGCAGCGTTTTTCGACTGGACATGGTAGGGAATTTCATGATGTCGTCTTTGGAACGAATCTGATCTTGTGGTACCTGAACCTGCACCTGATAGGAGAAACCACTGTCTTTATCTCGCCAGAGGCTGAGGTGAACGAAACGGCTTGAGAAGTAAGCCGGCTGCAGAGATCTACCAATTTCCAGAGGCGTTACTCCGAGCTGTCCCGCCAGCTCTCTGTCGATATCTATTTGCACCGATGGATAGTCGAGTGCCTGACCCCATTGCAGATCTCTCAGCTCCGGAATCTTTTGCATCTCTTTTAAGATCTTTCCGGCAAACAATTTATCGGCAATCAAATTGTGACCAGTCACCTGCACCGAGATTGGTGTCGGTGATCCAAGGTTCATAATTTGGCTGACGAGATCGCCGGGCTCGAAGGAGAACTTAGTATCGGGAATTTCCTTTGACAGGCGCTCCCGAAGCTTTTCCTTCAGATTCGACATGTTTATCTTACTGTCTTCCTTTAGCTGAATATCCATGACTGCCTGATGCGGGCCGCTGGTCCATAAGAAGGCGGAGCTGATAACGAAGAATGGCGGTTGCTGGCCTGCATATCCCAGTGTCTTTTCGACGTTTTCCTTTCCAGCCAGCTCTTTGATTACTTCCAACGTGCGCAAAACTCGTTTCTCCAGAGCTTCCACGCGCATGCCTGTCGGTGCAGAAATTCTCATTCTGAATTGCGAGCTGCCCGAGTCGGGGAAGAGCTGCTTGCCGATGTCGAGATAGAGAAATACAACCAGAGAAAGGGAGATGCCCAGATAGCCGGCAATGATTGGATATTTCAAAGGCATCAGATCTTTCAGCAGAACGCCAAGCTTGTCCTTGACACCTTCGATCCAGTCCGGTTTTTCTTCGCCCTCTTTTTTGTGCTCGGGCTTAACCAGCCAAACACCCATGATAGGCACGAGTGTGGACGCCAGGGTCGTCGATGCAATCATTGCGAATCCGACAGCCAGTGACAGCGGGATGAACAGTTCACGAGTGATGCCGGTCATGAAAAATGACGGTACGAAAACTGCAAGTACCGACAACATGGCCAGCAAGCGCGGCACCATTGTCTCGACGCAAGCGTCGTAAACCGCCCGGTGCAATGCGGCCCCTTCGGCAAGATGGCTGTGCATGTTCTCAATACAAACGGTGGCCTCGTCGACCAGAATTCCAATCGCGAGGGCAAGACCGCTCAGTGTTTGAATGTTGAAAGTTTGTCCGCAGAGCCAGAGTCCAACGATTGCCGCCATGAGAGAGATGGGGATTGTTGTGACAACGATGAGCGTGCTGCGGAAATCTTTGAGGAAAAGCAAGATCATCAAGCCGGGCAAAATCGTGCCCATCAGACCCTCGTGGAACACGTCGTTGATGGCTTCGCGAACGTATTTGGATTGGTCGAATTCGTAACTGATCTTGACGTCTTTTGGCAGCACCGACTGCATTTTCGGCAAGGCCCCCTTGAGCGCATCGACAACGGAAACGGTCGATGCATCGGCGCGTTTTACCGCCGGCAAATAGACCGTCTGCCTGCCCTGGAAGAGCGCGTAGCCGGCGAGAATGTCGGATGAGTCTTGAATGACGCCGATGTCTTTAATGAAAATCTGAGGACCGTGTCCTGTTCTTATCGGCAAATAATCTAGCTGGTGAATGTCAGGCAGGTCGGTATTGACCGGTGCAATGCGCAAGTAGTCCCCGGTGCGCACGTTGCCTGCGGGCAGTACCTGGTTGCCGACGTCCAGCGCCTGAATCAGCTCGTCGCCCGAGATGTTGTAGCGCCGCAGTTTGTCCGCATCGACACTGATGACGATACTGCGCACGTTGCCGCCGAATGGTGGCGGTGCCTCCGCGCCGGGTACAGTGGCAAGCATCGGCCTGATTCGCGTGTACGCCAAATCTTCAAGTTCTTTAACAGACTTCGTGTCGGAGGACAAAACCAGCTGCCCAACCGGCAAGCTTCCGGGGTCGAATCTGAGCACGAACGGGTTGTACGTGCCCTTCGGCATCAAGCTCGTGGCGCGGTTGCACATCGCCACGATGGCAGCCATGGCGCTGGCCATATCCGTATCCGGGTGGAAATAAACCTTCATCAAGGAGAGGTTTTGAACCGTCTTGGACTCGATGTGTTCGATACCAGGCACGTACAAGAAATACAGCTCGTACGTGGAAGTAATGTAGCCCTCGATCTGCTCGGGCGACATACCGCCGTATCCTTGAATCACGTAAATCGCGGGAATTTTCAGGTCCGGGAAGATATCGCGCTTCATGCTGGTGATCGCCATGACGGACACCATCACGATGCTCAAAACCGCCGCCACTATCGTGATCGGTCGTTTCATTGCAAATGCGATTATCCACATAGAGCCGTTTTATCCCTGATTGCCTTTGCTGTTGCCTTCAACGATGTCGACCAGTTGAAGAAAGGGTCCCAGGTCTCCTTGCACGTAGCCAAGGTGGAGAATGGCACGCCACACATCAATCTGCGCCAGCGCGTTTTCCACTTCCGCTTCCGCTAGCGCCTTTTCGGCATCAGCCAGGGAAACCATGTTAGTCAGCCCGGCTGAGTAGCGTTTTAAAACCTTGATTTCCCTGACGCGCGCCGAGTCAACGAGAATGGGTGTTTGTTGAGCCACCTTGCGGTTCATTTCCAGCTGCACGCGAGCGCGCGCATCCTTGCGCTCGAGCACCTGCATGGCCAGATCGAAGTCGGCCTTGGCAGCCATCTGATTGCTGCGCGCCATGTCCTTTTGTGCTTTCAAAGGAAAGTATTCAAGAACCGGGAAGCTGTAAGAAACGCCAACCATGTAGTTGAAAACCTGAGGAAGAAATCCACCAGCCACGGCGCTGACCGGGTTGACCGATTTCGGTGCGCCGCTTCCCCTGCCCCACACGGAAGCATTCAGCCACAAGTGCGGGCGCCACGCTTTGTCCAGCACGTCCCACTTAGCTTTCCATCGGTAAATCTCGGCTTCTTTCAAGCGCGCCATCGGGTGCGAGGTCAGGTCAACGGGTGAAAGAGTGTTGATGTAGAGCGGGCTGCGCACAAGCGGGTCGGAGACGATGTCCAGATCCGTTGATGCCGTGCCCATTTTTTCGGCAAGGTCGACGAGCGCCAGGCGCGTGTTTTTCTCTGCTTTGATGAGGGCGATTTTTGTGCGCGAGACTTCGAAGTCCCAGTCGGCAGCATCGACACCAGGTCGCAGACCTTCGGAGACGAGAGTCTTGGCTCTTAGATTCGCCGTCTCCATATGCTCGAGCGCGGCTGTTGTGCTCGTGATGATTTGCTTGGCGGCGCAGGCATCTAGAAATGCGTCGGCAGCCTGGAAGGCGACATCGAGCTTGGTCAGGGCCACATCGGCCCGTGCCGTGCGTGCATCGGCATAGGCAAAGCGGTCGTTGGCTTTGCGCATGCCGTAGTCTATGAGCAACCAGTTTAAGTTCAAGCCTTGCAGGTTGTTGCATTCCGGTTTGAGAGTGGTGCTGCTGACTGTGGGACCGGAATCCACAGGCACAGTGTCGAATCCGGAGACGTTGTTCATGACGACGCTGGCAATGCGATTTGGTGTCACCGCGGATACCTGTGTGTCGACATTCAGGTTAGGCAAATATTGCGTCTTCGCCAAGGTCACATTGGCTTTGGCGGCTCTCAGCTTGAAGAGCTTGTTGGTTATGAGCGGGTAATTCCTGAGGGAAACATCGACAGCCTCACGAATGGTGACGGCCTGAGTGGGTCTAATGGGTTGAAACTGTATGTCGGGAATTTGTACTTCGCGACCGGCGGCAAATGCTCGAAGATTAACGCTTGTCAGTAAGACGACGGCGAAAGCCAGGATAGTCGTAATGCACTTTCCTAGTTTCCTCAAGGTCATTTTTTTCGAAACCGATATCTCTGATGGCAGATGAATCGCAATCACTTGTGAGGCACTTTGCATGTGAGCCTCGGAGCATCGACTCAGAGCCGCTGCGAATCGGCGTATATATTACTAGATATTCCGCCCGTCATCCTGATAAGACATGAACTTCTCAGGTCTTGATATCGTCGGGCGTAACAGGCGATTGACGTGCACACCAAGGCTTTTTCAATGCGGGTGGGGGAGGGTAGAATCACCATCATGAAAAGCCGCAGTCAAGAGAAACGGAAGGGAGCCGCGTCCAGAAGTTCGCGCTCAAGTCTTTCTTGTCTTCAAAACCTGGTTATAGCTTCACTGCTATTTTCAGTGGGCACTGCTGGTGGTGCACTCGCGGATCCGTATGATGATTTGAAAACACAAACTGATCCGACAGCGCAACCTGCAGACAACAGCATTGATGCGCAAGCGCCGCAACCTGTTCGAGAGGACGCAGCGCGCGAGCTGAAAGCTATTCGCGAGCGGCGCGCCGCAAAAGCTGCGGCTGCCGAC
>JAYRNY010000133.1:0-15215 GCA_041911975.1 bacterium
ACACTGGTCTCGTTTCTGTAAAGCCTGGCTCGAGTCTGGCCTGCGCCTTTGCCTTTTGATGAAACGTGTGCCCCCTTATCACCACCTGGTCCACTGTCCGATATGCGTTTTATATCGCTGACCGGAACCTTTAGTTTCACTGCCCCGGCTCTGACTACGACAATTCCTCTGGGATTGTCCTCAATTCCTTCAGGGATTTCTTCTATAACTCCTCTCTGGTTGAGGCTGGTGACTGCCACCCTGTCGCCCACTGAGAAGCTGCGACTTTGCCTTTCGATTTCTTTTAGCGAAGGAGCATCCAACCAATTGAGCTCTTTCTTGAGCTGCTCCATTTTTTCCTTTGCCTTCTGGGCGCCCGCAATGCTTGGCTGCTTCTGCAGATCTCTAATGGTCTCCTTAATTACTGCAAGCGCTACTGCAAATTCTTCTTTCAGGTCACTGGCCAGCTTTTGCCTGGTTTGCTCGCTTTGAGAGCGCTCTTTGTCGATTTCAGCCTGCAACTGGTCGGTCAGCCGCTCGGCGTCCTTGAGTTTTTCCTCAGCCAGCGCTTCTTTGGCTTCAAGACCGGTGATGCGCTCTTCCAACCGGGCCACGGTCTCATCAATTACAACATCGGCGACATCCAGGCAAGAAATGGCCAGGTCCACCAGTTTTTCAGGAAAACCAAGCCTGCGGGCGATAGTGATGCCCTTGGAACTGCCGGGTATGCCTACGCGCAGCCTATATGTCGGCGAGAGTGTAGTCTCGTCGAATTCCAGGCTGCCGTTGACCATGCCCGGCAAGTTGTAAGCCAGAGTCTTCAACTGGCCGAAGTGCGTGGTGCTTACAGTAACTGCACCGGAATCGTTCAAATGTTCCAGCACTGCCCGGGCAATGGCCGCGCCCTCGCGCGGATCCGTGCCGACTCCGATTTCGTCCAACAGGGCAAGCGTTCCAACCTGAGCGCTTTTTACCACCTCGACGATCGAGGTCATATGGGACGAGAACGTGGAAAGACTTTGAGCCAGCGACTGTTCGTCGCCGATGTCGGCATAGATTTCCGAAAATAAGGCGGCTCGAGAGCCTCGATTTACCGGTATCAGCATGCCGGCGCGGACCATAAGCGACAGCAAACCGATAGTCTTGAGAAGAACTGTTTTACCGCCGGTATTAGGACCGGTAATCACTAGAGTTCTATCTTTACCGCCCAGACTTACCGTATTTGCCACTACCTTTGATTTACCTGCCTGTAGTATGAGAAGTGGATGACGGGCATTGATGAATTCAAAGCGAGTATCTTCATTCAACTCAGGTTTAATGCCATCATATTTGGTGGCAAAGCGGGCGCGCGCAAAAATCGCGTCCATTTCACCAAGTGCAGTGAAAGCCTGAGAAAGCTCATCTTTACAGGCATACACTTGCTGAGAAAGAACGGCAAGAATGCGAGCAATCTCGTGTTCGATTTCCGCTTCCTTGATTCTCAGCTTGTTTGCCAATTCGACAACAGGCATAGGCTCTACGTATACGGTCAGTCCACTTTGCGAACTGTCATGAACGATGCCCGGAATTACATGGCGCTGGCTGGCACTGACAGGCACGACATAACGCCCGTTTCTCTGAGTATAAATAGGCTCTTGCAGAGCTTTTGACTGAGTCTGAGAGTGAATTATCTTGTTCAGCTCGTCTTTTATTTTTAGATCAAGCCGCCTTACCTCACTCTTCAAACCTCTTAAGTGCGGCGTGGCATCGTCTTTTACCTTGCCCGCATCATCAAGCATTTCATCCAAAGCATGAATCAACTGATCAAATTGCCCAAGAGACGGAAGATACGCGCGTAACGCCGGAAAAGCCTCATTGTCAAGGAGTCCCAGAGATTTGCGCGTGTGCCGGGAAAGCGACATCGTCGTACGACAAAAATGCAGCTCGCTTTCCGAAAGAACAGCCTGAGAGGAAAGCCTGCTCAAGGTTTCCTCCAGGTCAGGCAGACGTTCGAAGGACATGCCCGATCTTTGATTAATGAGAGCCAGCGCTTCATCCGACTCGCCGAGCAAGACATTGACAATTGCCCGCTCGCGCAAAGGCATAGACTGACGGCACAGTTCCTTGCCGCGTTTACTTTCCGCTTCCTGAGAGAGAAACTCTAAAAGTTTGTCCCACTCAAGCGAACGCAGGGCTCGTAATTCAATATCTTTAAAAATGGTCTGGTTGAGTCTTAGTTGAGGACTAATTTAGTTCAACTGGAGCGACAGCCGGCTCTGGATTGACGAGTTCTTCGATGCCCAGGTTGCCCATAAGCTTTTTCAAGCGAATTTTTTGCAATTCGTAGCAACGGTTGTTGCGCTTATGAACTACTCCGATACGCTCCAACTGCTTGATAGCTTCCAAATGGTTCTCTGGAACGGAATTCACGTCCACTGATCCTTTTTCATTAAGCCAGGAAATCGTAGGCGAGAGGATTCCAAGAAGCTTCCGCATGGGCTGGTCGTATACGGGCATGTGAGACGTCTCCTTTACTCCAAGGGTTAATTTTAACATCTTGGCAGCCCCAAAGTCGCCATTGCATGACACTTAGTTGCCTTAGGTTCACAATTCAAAAACAGTCCATTTTCAATCGGCTAGACTCTACCTTATGAATGGCATGCTAATTCCTTTCGAAGGACACGAACCCCAGGTCGCTGAAGACGCTTATATTGCGCCCACGGTTGTTTTGATAGGCCGCGTCAAAATCGGAGCCGGCGCCTCAGTCTGGTTCAACAGTGTATTGAGGGGCGACATAAACGCCATTGAAATTGGCGAGAATACCAATATTCAGGACGGCTGTATGCTGCATGTCACCGGCCGCCACGGATTATTCGTCGGCGAACGGGTGACGGTAGGACACGGCGCCATTTTGCATGGTTGCCGCATCGAATCCGATTGTTTGATTGCCATGGGGGCAGTCGTCCTAGACCATGCAGTGATCGGGCACGGTTCGATTGTCGCCGCCGGCGCCGTCGTTTCCCCGGGTAAGGAAATTCCCCCATACAGCCTGGTTATGGGAGTCCCCGGTAAGATTGTCCGCCAACTGAGCGAAGAAGACCGATCACAAATAGAGAAAGGCTGGCAGAACTATTGCCAGTACTCGCGAATCTACCGCACAATGCAACCAAAGAACTTGAATTAAGGCCAGTGCGAAAAAACGCTGGCACTGGCTAATTCGAAACACTGCCTGGCAATTTCGAGATCTTCGCGAGCACGAATTTTGAGAATCGCCACTTTAGAATTTCTCGTGGATATGATGGCGTCCTCGGTATCATCTCGGGTGGCATCCTTATTGGCTTGCGCATCCAGCTTCATGCCGAGATAGCTGAGGCTCTCGACTGCTGACTGGCGAACTTCGAAGGCGTGCTCGCCGATGCCACCCGTAAAGACAAGCGCGTCGAGACCGGCCAGAGATGCTGTCAATGAGGCAACATGATGGGCAAGGCGATCGACAAACATATCGAATGCCAGGGCCGCCTTTTCATCGTGGTTTCTGCGTGCTTCCAGAAGCTCGCGCATGTCGCTGGTGGTGCCGCTCACAGCAAGTATCCCAGACTTTTTGTTGAGAATCTCCTCCAGTTTTTCCCCGGCAAATTTTTCCCTGACGATCAAATGCAGAACAATTCCCGGATCGATGCTACCGCATCTGGTGCCCATCATAAGGCCTTCCATGGGCGTAAAACCCATGGTCGTGTTGACTGAGACACCGTGAAGAACGGCAGAGAGTGAGCATCCGTTGCCGAGATGGCAGATGATCATGCGCTCCGGAACATCGTGCAAGATCTCACCGGCGCGTCTGGCACAATAACCATGATTGATACCGTGAAAACCATAACGCCTGATCTCATATTTTTCCGCCCATTCTAAGGGAAGCGGATAGAGACTGCGAATTTCCGGTACAGTGCGGTGGAAAGCCGTATCGAAAACGGCGATTTGCCTGACTTCCTTGCCGAAAAATGCCTGCGCAGCGTCAATGCAGCCCAGAGCACTGGGATTGTGCGTGGGAGCCAGATCGACTCTGGCTTCGATATCCGCTATCACATCTGTATCTATTACGGTCGTGGCGCGAAGCTTTCTGCCGCCATGAACGATCCTGTGCCCGACCATAGAAATGGTTTTTTTGTCTTGCTTGGACTCCTTGAGAATTTTTTGCATGACCGCTGCAGCTGCTTTCTTGAAAGCACTGCGGCTGCCCGTCTCCACCTTCACAGTTGTTTCGAATAACAGCGAAGAGGAATCTTTGCTCTTTTTCAAAAAGACACTCTCATTGAAAAGACTGGCCTTCAATGTGCTGGAGCCTGCGTTAAGAACTAGAATATTCAAGATTTCTGATTCCATCCTTTGGCGTTTTGCTTGCGATATGGACTTTCACGCTTGCTGTCGGCCGCTTTTGTCGTCGCTGTCATTTTCTTTCACCCGCGTGCAAGAAAAACCGTTTCGAACCATGCAGATTCTATCGATGCAGGAGCATAAGAGAATTAATTTTCGGGCTCGAATAAGCAATTGGAACATTTGCACGACCAATGGACTGCGCCCTTTGTCTTCACTACGTAAATCTCCCAGTGACTGCCTCGTCCTCGATCTCTAAAGTAATAAGTCTTCCACCAGACTCTTCGCTAAATAAATGGGCCAATTTGAGATTCCGGGCTTTTTGCCCGAATACCAGAAGAAAACAAACGACCAGGCGACGCTCAACGAGAAGCTGCAGTCTGATTCGCGCCCGCAATTAGGTCTCAGACCTGGCTTCGAGCGCATTCCCACACAATTGCCTGGTGATTACTGGAATCCCAACGATGTCACTGCCTATCGCACCAATAGCGGTACAGTTGCGCAATACAGGCAGGCAAGAGAAAGCGTGGTTTATGTGGAGTCGATGTCCAGCTTGCCTCCGCCTCCCGGAGTTCTGAAAGCCTCGCCATCCACAGGCAGCGGCTTTGTAGCCACCGAAGACGGGAGAGTAGTGACCGGTTATCACGTGGTCAAAGACGCCAAGCCGGGCACGCTCAGCGTAACGCTCGCCAACGGCAAGAGATATGGGGCGGAAGTCGAATACTTGGACCAGAAGACGGAATTGGCGGTATTGCGCCTGCTTCGTCAGCCGGACGAGAAGTTCAAACCTCTGGCCATGGCCGAATCGAGCGATCTAAAACCGGGCGACAGAGTGTCGGCGCTTGGTTATCCTCGCGGCGTCAAAGAGCTTTTCCTCTCCGTGGGCGGAAGCTGGAGGCAGCCATCGGCATACGAATCGCCCAGTCAGTTCGCCTCGGACAAGATGTTCATCGCCGCTGACGGTTCGGGCTTCTTGCCCGGCGGCTTCAAAGGCAAAGTGCCGCTCTCCGCGATTCTCAAGCGAGGAGACGGCACAGAGCGTATCGAAGGCGGACTCCTGCCGGGCGAAGATCCAAACAGAACCGTAATTTCAACCGATTTGAAGGTCGAACCTGGCAATTCAGGCGGTCCTTTGCTTAATTCGGCATTCAAAGCGATAGGAGTAATTGGCTTAACCGACGTCAAAGGCAGCAAAGCAGGCTCCACACCTATTGAAGACGTTCGCATGGTACTAGCGAAGGCAGACGTCTACAACAAACCAAACCGACCGGCAATATCGCAATCTACAACTAACTTCGCGCCCAATAGATTCGAATTCTTGAGACCAGATCAACCTCAGACGAACAGATACGGCACCGGCTGGGATTATTCAAACGATCCATCTCAGACAAACCTGATGATGCGTCTGAGAGAAAGGCTTGCACAACCAAGTCAGTGACCACCCGGGCGGTTACAGAGAAAGCTTTCTAGTTATTTGAAAGCTGCTCGTCTCCAATATTTTCATGAGCCGAGACCTGAGCCATCTTACTGGACTTCAGGTGCTCTTCCAGCCAGGAATCGACAGTGACGAGCGTATCCGGCTGCACATAGGCAGTCTCGAGCAAGAGATGTCCTCTGTCCTTGAACCAACGAAGAGTGCGGTCCTGCGAGCTCAGGTGCTTTAGCAAATCACAAACGGCCTGGCTTTTCAGCATTCTGTCCTTGTCGCCCTGAATAACCAAGACAGGCATATCGGCCGGCACTCTGTCTGCATACTGAAGCGACGGTCTCATCGTCTGAATGGTTTTGAAGAGCTCCCAGGTAGTCAGCTTCTTTCTGACCAGGGGGTCGTTGACCGCTTCGTCGATGATGCGTGGATCTTCCGAAGCGAATTTCTTCATGTAAGGAATCAGATTAACCTGGCGGAAAATGTTGTGGCTGATCAAAGAGACATCCCAGAAGACTCTAGGAACCATATTGAAACGGCGTTTGATGGCCGGACTGGAAAGGACAATGCCTTCGATCGCTTTCGGTCTCTGGCTCGCCGAGTAAAGGACCATATCAGCGCCAAGACTCTCCCCGATCATATAAAGAGGAAGGGAAGGATAGGTCTCTTTTGCGGTATCAACAAGCCCAATCAGCTCGCGGCGGCTCTTTTGATAGCAGAGCTGGGATCCGCACTCTTTGCAATGACGTACTTCCGAAGGAATATCCACCCAGCGTCCATAACCGTGCAGATCAGGAGCCAGAACAATATAGCCCTGGTCGGCAAGATGCCTGGCCAGCTTGTCATAGATAGCACCGTGCATAGTCAGTCCGTGAACGAGAATCGCCACGGCCCGCGGCTCGACTGAGTCGCTCTTCCATTCGTACACAGGTAAGCCCACTTGCTGGGACAGTTTTGCCTCGTCGGCTCTGACAACGCCAGCGAAAGATTGGCTGGGGGCAATTGATGCCACCAGCAGGCTCAAAATACAAATGCGCAAAAACTTCGCGCCAAGGTTTAGCAGAGACGGTCTCTGCATGCACTTTGACATACGGTCCCCCCTGGATTAGCCCAGATCAACACGAGCTAAAAAAATCAGCCTTTGCTCAATAAGCAGCCAGCCATCGACTGCTCATATCTTTACTTCTGCCAGGGTTGAAGGGATTCAAAACGATGCCAAGACAAAATTTTATCGCCTTTGTGTCTAAGGTCTCATCTCGTTTTGTTTGCTTGAGCCCCTCACCAGTTCAGTCAAGTGCCAACTGGGATGTAAGATCCAATGGCTGACTGGGAGCCAAAAATTTAAGATGCTGGGAAAACGAAAAGATATCAAGAAAATCCTTGTTTTGGGCGCAGGACCAATCACAATCGGGCAGGCGTGCGAGTTTGACTATTCAGGCACTCAGTCCTGCAAGGCATTAAAGGACGAAGGGTACGAAGTCGTACTAATCAACTCCAACCCGGCCACGATCATGACCGACCCCGAGGTAGCCGACCGCACTTATATAGAGCCGGTGACAAAAGAAGTGGCAATGTCGGTGATTGCCATCGAAAAGCCGCAGGCTCTTCTGCCGACGATGGGTGGGCAGACGGCGCTCAATGTGGCGGTAGAACTGGCAGAATGCGGCTTTCTTGAAGAACACAAAGTAGAGCTCATCGGAGCGAAACTCGAAGCGATCAAACTTGCCGAAGACCGTGACCTGTTCAAGAACAAAATGCAGGAGATTGGGCTTTCCGTTCCAAATTCAGGTATAGCCCGCAGCCCGGCTGACGTGGATAAAATCGCTCAGGAAATCGGTTTTCCAATCATCATCCGCCCGGCCTTTACTCTTGGTGGCGCTGGTGGTGGCATCGCCTACAACCATGAAGAACTGCATGATATTGCCGTCAACGGTCTCAATGCCAGCCCGGTAGGTGAGATACTTCTTGAAGAAAGCGTGCTCGGCTGGAAAGAAATCGAATTGGAAGTAATGCGCGATCGCCTCGACAACGTCGTGATTATTTGCGGCATCGAAAATTTCGATCCCATGGGAGTACACACCGGAGATTCGATCACTGTTGCACCGGTGCAAACTCTGACCGATAAGGAGTATCAGTCGCTGCGCGATGCAGCCATTCGAGTCATCCGCGCCATCGGCGTCGACACTGGCGGATCGAACATTCAATTCGGCGTCGACACGAAAACCGGGCGCATCGTGGTCATTGAAATGAACCCGCGTGTGTCACGTTCTTCGGCTCTAGCCAGTAAGGCGACCGGTTATCCGATTGCAAAAATTGCCGCCAAACTGGCTATAGGCTTAACGCTCGATGAAATTTCCAACGACATCACAGGCACGACACCTGCATCGTTTGAACCAGTGCTCGACTATGTCGTGGCCAAAGTTCCACGCTTCAACTTCGAGAAATTCCGCGGCTCGGACACGACTTTGACAACGCAAATGAAATCGGTCGGAGAGGTGATGGCCGTCGGGCGGACATTCCAGGAAGCCATCCAGAAGGCTCTGCGCGGTCTCGAATTGGGACTTCCGGGATTCACAGCTGTGACGTCTCGCCTGAAAGCCGACTTCTGGGAGTGGCGCCGCCGCCTTTCTGTACCCAGCCATCATCGCATCACCGACATCATCGGCGCTCTGGAGGCAGGCATCTCACCTGACGAAGTCTGTGATCTAACCTCGATTGACCCGTGGTTTATCGACAATCTAGTGGACATTCATTACACAGCAAAAGAACTGAAAGAAAGAAATATATCCGTCGACAAGCTCGATAAAGATGAGCTCTACAGACTAAAACGCATGGGCTTCAGTGATATGCATCTTGGTCTGCTAACAAACTCGAGCGAAGACGATGTCTATAAGTTGAGAAAGAAACTAAAAGTGGCGCCGGCGTATAAGACAATCGATACCTGTGCGGCAGAGTTTCAAGCGACCACGCCATATCTATATTCGACTTATGAAAAAGAAAGTGAAGTGCCACCTGCGGAAAAACCGCGAGTGCTCATCTTGGGCGGCGGACCAAACCGCATCGGTCAGGGCATCGAGTTCGACTACTGCTGTGTACATGCCACGATGGCGCTGCGCGAGATGGGATTTGAATCGGTCATGGTCAATTCCAATCCGGAGACGGTCTCGACCGACTATGACGTGTCCGACAGGCTCTATTTCGAGCCGCTCACCCTGGAGGATGTCACCAATATAGGCGATATCGAAAAACCACACGGCATTATCGTGCAACTGGGCGGACAGACACCGCTCAAAATAGCCAAAGGTCTGGAAGCGCGCGGATTCAAGATTCTCGGCACATCTCCTGAGTCGATTGACATTGCAGAAGATCGAGCGCGTTTTGGCAAGCTGATCAAACGCCTTGGCTTGAGACAACCCAAAGGGGCCATCGCCAAAACGCCAGGTGAAGCACTGGATGCGGCAAGAGGAGTCGGATTCCCGGTTCTAGTTCGCCCCAGTTATGTGCTCGGCGGCAGAGCGATGCAGATCATTTACAGCGAAGAAGAATTCTCCCGCTGGATGTCATCCGGATTCCTGGTATCGCCGGATACGCCCGTTCTTATTGATGAGTTTTTGGAAAACGCAATCGAAATCGACGTCGATGCGATCTCGGACGGTCGTGCCACCATCGTCGCCGGAATCATGGAGCACGTCGAGGAAGCAGGCATTCACTCGGGCGACAGCACCTGCGTATTGCCGACACAGTCTATTCCGCTCAAAATCGTCGAGGAAATCAGGAAGATCACTAACGACCTGGCGCGCGAATTGAAAGTCATAGGACTTATGAACATTCAGTTTGCCGTAAGAGACGATGAGCTATACATTCTGGAGGTCAATCCCAGAGCCAGTCGCACTGTGCCTTTCGTATCAAAAGCAACGGGAGTGCCCTGGGCGAAATTGGCAGCAGCAGTAATGGTCGGCAAGAGCCTCAGCGAGCTTGGAATAGCTCCCAGGCTGCTTCCGCCGCATGTTTCGGTAAAATCCGTCGTCATACCATTTAAACGCTTCCCCGGCGCCGAGATTTCACTGGGACCAGAAATGCGCTCAACGGGCGAGGTTATGGGCATTTCCACTCAGTTCGGACAGGCATTTGCCAAAGCGCAAATCGCCGCCGGACACAAACTGCCGACCAAAGGCCGCATTTTCGTTAGCGTCTCGGACGTGCACAAACAGGAAGTGGTGCTTGTTGCTCAGAGCCTATATCAACTGGGATTCGAGCTGGTGGCCACAAGGGGAACGGCTGCGGCAATCAAGTCTGCAGGCGTTCCGGCGATTGTCGTAAACAAAGTGTCGGAAGGCAGGCCAAACCTGGTCGACCGCATCAAGAACGGCGAAATCCAGCTGGTCATCAACATCCCATCCGGACGCACTGCCCGCGATGACGACCAATTGATCCGCCGGGCATCGGTCAATTACAACGTTCCGGTCGTGACCACACTTGCCGGTGCGCGTGCCACCGCCTCAGCCATTGCGGCGATGCAATCGGGCTCTCTGGCGGTGAGAGCGCTGCAAGAGTATCACCAGAACATAAATAAGCGCGAAGCATCCAGCGGACGCGCCAACATCTGACCAGCTGATTCACACGCGGAGAAAAAGAGACTGTCGTGAATTTCGCCAGCCCTCCTGGGGCACCATTAACGCGGGCGGGCTCCTGCCCGCCCGCACAAAGGCACCCGAGTCCGGAGCTGTAGCACTTTGTGTGCTCAATTCTGTGCGCCGTACCCGCACTGATTGAACTGCCCCAAATATACCATACGTATATATGGACTGTCAAATGTTTTCCCCTTTAGACTCTGAACTGAAATCAGCAAAAGCAGCACCGGCTGCCCATGTATCCAATCATCAATGGAGATTGCATAGCGATAATGGCTGTTTGACTGCATTCGGATATAATTCCAGCCTGTACTTGATTAGAAGAACAAGCGCCCTTCGCGGAGATACGAGCGTGAACGCCGAATTTGCAAAATACATCGACCACACCCTACTCAGCCCCTCTGCCACTGAAAGTGAAATAACCAAGCTGTGCGAAGAGGCGAAGGAAAACAAGTTCTTTGCCGTCTGCGTGAATCCTTACTTTGTCAAACAGGCTGTAAAGGAATTGGCATCGAGCAATGTAGCCGTCGCAACAGTGATCGGATTCCCTCTGGGAGCCAATCTCACAGATGTGAAGATTGCTGAAACCCAGAGAGCAATCGCTGAAGGCGCTGAAGAAATCGACATGGTCATCAATATCTCGGCGCTAAAGGATGGTCATATCGACTACGTCACCGGCGAGATCGCATCAATCGTGAAAGTGTCCAAAGGACACATGGTCAAAGTAATCATCGAGTGCGATCTGCTCACCGACGAGCAAAAAGTAGCCGCATCCAAAGCTTGCGTCAGAGCCGGCGCCGGAATGGTGAAGACTTCTACCGGTTTCGTAAAGGACGGCAAAGGTGCCACCGTGGAAGATATCAAACTAATTAAGGAAGCCATTGAAGGATCCACGCTGGGCATCAAGGCTTCAGCCGGTATTCGCGATTTCGAAAAAGCAAAAGCGTTGATTGACGCCGGCGCCACAAGACTGGGCACCTCCGCTGGAGTTGCCATCGTCAAAGGCTCTGCGGCAGTCCCTGCGAACTACTAAACAACTGCCAAAAAGCCCGATCTAACATACTTTTGACCGAGAGGTTTTTACTTAAATGACTCCGAGAAAAATGACGACACTGTTTTCAGTCATTGTTGCCGCTTCGCTCTGCGCACCTGCGTTTGCAGAAGAGGGACAGAGCGCCGACTTCAACAAGGCTGATGCTCTCTATAAAAAACTCAAACTGAAGGAGGCAGAAGCTGCATTCAGGGAAGTCATCCGCAAAGAGCCGGACAATGCGAAAGCCCACCAGCGCCTGGGAGCAGTTCTCGGCGGCATGGGAGAAGAAGAAACGGCAATCTTGGAAACGAAGCAAGCCATCAAACTTGACCCGAAGTACTTCCTTTCGCACATTATTCTCGGTCAGCTCTATGCGAATCAAAGCAAAATGGATCTGGCGCTGGAAGAGTTCAAGACTGCTGTCTCCCTCAAGCCAAGCAGCTTGAGAGCCACTCTCGATCTCGGTTTTGCCTATGCTCAAAACGGCAAACTCGAAGAAGCAATCGCAACGTATAAGAAGGCCGCAGAACTTGATTCTAAAGATCCCAGACCGCACATCAACATGGGTGTGCTTTTGGCGCAGCAGAACAAATTCCAGGATGGCATCAAGGCTGAAGAAGAAGCCCTCAGGCTGGACAGCCAATGTGTAGAAGCTTGCGTAAACCTGGGCAACATACACGGTGAATCCGGCAATATTGAACGCGCCATCGATTCATTCCGCGACGCAATTCGCATTGCACCCAATCATCCTAATGCCCACAGTGGTCTTGGCTGGATGCTCGCCAAGCAAGGCGACCTGAAGGGCGCTCAAGCTGAGCAAAGAAAGGCTCTGAAGTATCAGCCGAATTTTGCTCCCGCGCACAGACGCCTGGCCCAAGCGCTTGCCGACAGTGGCAATTCAACTGAAGCCACCAAAGAGTTCCAAGAAGCTCTCAAGTTCTCACCTAAAGATGTAACTGCCCGCGTTGAATACGCGCAGTTCCTTGAAAAGCAAGGCAAGAAAGCCGACGCTATGACCGAGTACAAAAAGGCTCTGGAAATCAATCCGAACGCCAAAATGGCACAAGAAGCGATCAACAAGCTCAGTAAAACTCAGTAATTTTCGCCGGAACCGATTCTACTTCATCGCATCCGTGGAGCCTATCTTCATCATGGCGGCGGCTACCCAATTGGTCTTCCAAAGCACTTCAGAATAGTGCTTTCTGATCGCGCCAACAAGGGCAGTGCGCTCGCCCAAAGACGCCTTGGCCAGCGGCAATGCGTCCTTGAACATCTGTTCGGCATCTTTGTATTTCTTCTCTGCCATGAGAGTCAAACCGAGACCGTACATTGTCTTTGGAACGAAAGCGTTTTCTTTTCCGATTGTATTTTGCACCCACTCCAAGCCTTGCCTGTAGTGATTCTCCGCCAGCTCGAGCTTGCCCTGACGGCGATAGACATCAGCAAGTTTTGCCGATGACTTGGCGAAATCCAAAGGACTTCTGTCTTTCATACTGTCCGTGATGGCAAGCATGCGCTCGTAGATACGCTGAGCATTGTCCAAATCTTTCTTGCGCGTATAAATGTCGCCGAGAACCTGCATGGACAGCATCATTGAAGGCGAGACAGGTCCGAATTCCTTTTCCAGCAAATCGAGTGATGTATTGGCGTTGGCAATCGCTTCGTCAAACTCGTCTTGCATAAAATAGTAATAGGCAAGCCGCTTGTAGCAAGTTCCTTGCGACATCGGACCACCGACTTTCTTCGTCGTTTCAATCAGTCTGGTCGTATTTAGAGCCGCATCTGCCCAGTGTTCTGCCTTGTCGTACAATTCCACCAGATTGAACAAAGCATCTGCATACTCACGGCAGTCAGGTCCACGCTCACGTTCTACCGTGGCAAGATTCATACGCGCCGCTTCCTCACGGTTGCCGAAGTCCTGGACCGCTGAGGGATTATGCTTCTTGTCGTTGATCACCCAGAGTTGATCGTCGTTGAATGCTGGATAGTCCTGGTTTTCCGGACTGAGGAAGGATAGCGACCAAACAGCAACAACAACAATGAGTAGAACTGATGTAGTGAGGATGACCATCATCTCGAAAGAGACAGGCAAACGCTTTGTCTCCAGCCGCTTGGACTTGGTGACCTTCTTGAGAGCAACTGCCTGCTCCTGCCACTCTTCATCGCTGGCACTGTGTATCAGCTCCAGATCGTGCTTGATGTCGCTGACGTTTTGATACCTGTTGTCGGCATCCTTGGCCAGCATTTTTAGAACGATGAGCTCAAAGCGAGAGAGAGTGCGGTCTTCGGATGAATCGCTGGCGAGAGGGCGAGGCGCTTCATTCATATGCTTGTAAGCAGTCTCAAGCACGTTCTTTCCAACAAAGGGCGGCTTTCCGCTGATAGTCTCGTACATGACGCAGCCCAAAGAGTAAATATCCGAGCGCGGATCCAGCTTTCTGCCCATGCACTGCTCAGGGCTCATGTAGAGCGGGCTGCCGAATACTTCTCTGGTGTGGGTGATGTATTGATTGGATTTGACGTCATCAGTTTCGTCAGTGAGCAATTTTGCAATGCCGAAATCCACGACACGAGCCAGTTCTTTCCCGCCTGCTTCTTTTTGAACGACAATGTTGCTGGGCTTTAAATCCCGGTGGAGAACTTTCTCTTGATGCGCATATTCGAGCGCTTCAATGGCCTGCAGGAAAAGAGCGATAGCTCGATCGACCGCCAGGTGGCCGCTCTTGGAGAGTAGGTCTTCGAGGCTCTGCCCGTTTATGAAATCGCAGATGAGATAGACTTGCCCGTCGCCGCCCAGGTAAAAATCGTGAAAATTGGAAATATGCGGATGGCGGAGATTGGCATTGGCTTTGGCTTTCTGTTCGAAACGCTTGACGTTGGGCAACTTCGAAAGAAGGTGGGAGTGCAGACATTTGAGCACGACAACTTTGCCTGACTCTAACTCGGTAGCCTTGTACACCATGCTCATACTGCCTTCGCCCAGCAGTTCCAAGATCTCCCATCGATCGGCTATGCGCTTGCCGACCATCGGATCGACATTGCCGAAAAGCGACGTTTCATCTTTGCCGCCGTCTGACCCGGAAGCCGTAGTAGTAGTGGCAACCTTCTTGGGCTCTGCCTTCGGTGGATTGGTGGTCGAGAGTTCCGTGGACTGGAGGATATTCTTGGTGCCCCCTTCTTCTTTCAGGGCAACCGTTTCCTTTGGCTTCTCAAATCGCTCTCTGGACTGACCGTTGTCCTTTTTGGCGGTTTCCTTCTTCGCCTCTTCCTTCCGGGTGCGCTCAGCTGCTACCGCCGCCTCGTCATGAAGCGTTAGCTCTTCTTCTTCAAAGATCGGGTCCGAATTGTCGCTCACGTTCAAGGAAAGGGGTTAGGGACTGTATTAATCAGCCGGGATAAGCCTTCAGCCCGCCATTATCGGTCGCTATTGCCAGCCTCAGCCGCCATAGCTCCATTAATACATAGTATTCCACTTGATCAAGTAATCAATCTTGTTCGGTCACTAGAATTGGCGAAAGTGGTCCTTAAGCATCCCAGGTGAGTGCTGAAAGCCCTAACTGCGCAGTGATTTGAACAAGTATGTAAACGGGCTGGTCTTTCTTAAAACCGATTGGTAGGCTTTTCGTACACGGTCGGCCAGTGCCTGATCTTTACCGTTTTTTTGGAAAAACTGGTCGGCAATCTCGAGATCACGGACGGCGCTCTCAAAGTCCTTCTGCTGAGCCTCGGCCAATCCCAGACCGTATCTGGATTTGGCAAGATACTCCTGCCAGTCGTACTGATCGTTTGCTCTGGA
>JAYRNY010000134.1:0-4355 GCA_041911975.1 bacterium
AGAATTCGAAGCTCGCAAAGGCACTTGCACAACTGGTCAAATCGAGCGTATCGAAGTTATTTCCAATACGAGAAACAACGTTATCGTCAACCTGGGACGCGTGGAAGGCTGCATGCCCACCCGCGAGCAGCTACCCGGTGAAACATACCGCGTCGGCAACCGCGTTCGCGTGTATGTTCTCGAATTGAGAGAAACAGGACGTGTTCCGCAGATCATCGTCTCGCAAGCTCACCCTGAGCTGGTCAGAGAATTGTTCGAACTTTACGTGCCTGAAATTGAAGACGGCACAGTCGAGATCAAGTCAATCGCTCGTGAAGCCGGCTACAGAACGAAGATTGCAGTCCATTCGGACGACGCCGATGTCGACCCGGTCGGCGCCTGTATCGGTACGCGCGGCGTGCGTATTCAAAACGTAGTTGCCGAATTGCGTAACGAAAAAATCGACGTCATTCGCTTCTCCGGCGACCCGGTAGATTACATCTCCAATGCTCTCAGCCCCGCCCGCATCACCACGGTTGCCCTTTACGAAGAGGCGCCGGATATGGGAGGCAAGCGAGCCGAAGTAATCGTGCCCGACGATCAGCTCAGCCTGGCCATCGGCAGAGGCGGACAGAACGTCCGTCTGGCTGCCAAATTGACCGGCTGGAAGATCGACATCAAGTCGGAGTCGCAAGCCGGCGGTTCGTTCAAATCTCTCAATCAAACCTTGGAAGATCTGGGCGCGCAAGCGTAAACCTACACTTTACAAATCACTCTGGAATTGAAAAGAGCTAAGGGCAGCCTTCCTGCTGCCCGGCTCACATTTATACAAATTTCCATTCAATTTCAATCGGTCGGACCGGGGGAGCCGCTCATTGCTTTCAACGCGAATCTGCGTGGCATGCCGTTTGAAGAAAGCGCAGAAAGATTTAATTCGCCTCACCTGCGACTACCAGAGCGGCGAAGTGCGCCTGAACACGGGCGACAAGCGCCTGTCAGGCAGATCATGTTATATCTGTCGCCAGAAAGCCTGTGTCGACCAGGCTTTGAAAGGTACACGCCTGAAAGGAGCGCTGGAAGGTAGGAAAGTAAAGGGCAAGCCAGCCCCACGCTCTGTGGCTTTCCCTTTCCCCGAGCAACTGATACAGCTTGTATACAGAGAGTGCACAGATACGGGCAAAACATGCCAAAATACACAGAGCAAGGAGTAAAAGCCCGATGAATGATCGTGTCCGTGTGTACGAATTAGCGCGCCAGATGAACCTCGAAAACGGGGATATCATCACGGCTTTGCGCGAACTCGGCTACGACATCAAGAGCCACTCCTCGACGATAGACGCGAGCACGGTTGGGCTTCTTATCTCGCACCTGGGCAAGAAAAACGGCAAGGGCGATAAGGAAAAGCCGGCTGTGAAAACAGCAGCCAAGCCGGCAGGCAAGATTCCGCCGCCGCAGGCGCCGGAAAAACAAAAGCCCAGAGTTTTAGCTCGCTACAGGAAAGAGACAGCGCCTGAGGAAGCAGTGCCGGAGACTGCAGCAGCCGAAGTACCGGCAGTGCAGGAACAGGTTGAAAAGGCAGTGCCGAAAGAACCGGCCGCCCCTCTTGCCCCGGCAAAAGTCGAGCCGGTCGCCGAAACGGCACCAACTGCTGCCCCTGTCGCGCCGGAAGAAGTCGAAGACAAAACGGCAAAAGGCAAATCCGACAAAGTACAAGTGGAAGAAAAACCGGAAGAACCGCCGGCCAAGCCCACTAAAGAGCCACTTAAAGATACACCCAAGGTGGAAGAGCCGCCAGCCAAAGCGGATGAGCCGCCACCGGAAGAGAAAGGCAAGGGTGAGGACCTTACTCCTGATGCATTCCAGGGATTGGCAACACGCCCTTCAGTGCCAGTCAGAGTAGCAGCACCGTCCAGCCGAGCCACTCCACCGCGACCTCCCAAGTCGAGAAATCAGGGGCATGAGCGCCACCAGCAGCAAAAGAAGGAAGAGAAGTCTCGCCCTGCAGCTGCCACTATTGAGGTACCTAAAGTAATTACTCTCACACAGAACCTGACGGTCAAAGAACTGGCCGAGAAGATGAGCGTGGCTGACACGGAAGTGATCAAGCGCCTATTCATGAAGGGCACGATGCGCACCGTCAACCAACTCGTGGAAGTCGAACTGGCGCGCGAGCTGGCAGCCGAAATGGAATACGAAGTCCTCACCGAAGAAAAGGTCGAGGAAGTCATTCCGGTGCAGGAAGATTTGAGCGAAGAAGATCTCGCCGCCCTTGTCACCAGACCGCCGGTAGTCACTATAATGGGTCACGTCGACCACGGTAAAACCAGCCTTCTCGACGCTATCCGCCAGACAAAATTCCTGCTCACAGATGCAGAGCACGGCGGCATCACGCAGCACATCGGCGCCTATCACGTGGAAGTGCCACACGAAGACGGCACGCTACGCCAGATCGTATTCCTTGATACGCCGGGTCACGAAGCCTTCACCGCAATGCGCGCCCGGGGAGCAAAAGCGACCGACGTAGCCATTCTTGTAGTAGCTGCAGACGACGGTGTCATGCCTCAGACAATTGAAGCCATCGACCACGTCAAAGCAGCCGGCGTACCGATTATCGTCGCCGTCAACAAGATAGACAAACAAGATGCCGATCCCGACCGCGTGCTCACTCAATTGATGGAGCACGGACTGCTACCAGACAAATTCGGCGGCGACACGGTCACCGTCAACGTTTCGGCCAAAAAGCGCACAGGTCTAGACGAACTGCTGGAAATGATTTTGCTCGTTTCAGAAATGCAAGATCTCAAAGCGAACCCAGAAAAACCAGCCAACGGAGTCATTATCGAAGCCGAGTTGTCGCGTGGAAAAGGTGCAGTGGCAACCGCTCTGGTGCAAACCGGAACACTTAGAGAAGGAGACCTGCTCATTGCCGGCACGGCATCAGGCAGAGTCAGAGCTCTTTTCGACGATCGCGGTCAGCGCGTAAAAGCGGCCGGACCCTCGATGCCCGTTGAAGTACTTGGTCTTGATGATGTTCCGCAAGCCGGCGATCGCTTCGAAGTAGTTGCCGACATGCAGATTCAAAAGCAAATCGTCGATGCGCGCAAAATCGCCCAGGGAGACAGACGTCCTCACCATGTCACACTGGAATCGTTGCACGACATGCTGGCCACCGGTGAAGTGAAAGAATTGAACATCATAGTCAAAGCCGACGTGCAGGGCACAGCCGAAGCTATTGCCGAGCAAGTCCGCAAGCTCACATCCAACGAAGTGGCCGTGCGCGTATTGCGCACATCTTCCGGCGACATCTCCGAAAATGACGTCAACCTGGCCGCCTCTTCCAACGCCATTATCGTCGGCTTCAACGTACAGCCCGACCGCAATGCACAGGAAGTCAGCGAAAAAGAAGGTGTGGACGTGCGCACCTACAACATCATTTATCAGATTACAGACGATCTGGAAAAAGCAATTCAAGGTCTCATTCAGCCGCTCAAATCCGAAGTGCAAATTGGACAGGCCGAAATTCGCGCCGTGTTCAAACTCGGAAAAGCGCTGTCCATCGGCGGCTGCATGGTCACATCCGGCAAGGTCAAACGGGGCGGTATCGCCAAGATCGATCGCGGCGGACAGATCATTTACGAAGGCAAAATCGAAACTCTCAAGCGCTTCAAAGACGACGCCAAAGAAGTGGCGGCTGGCTTCGAATGCGGCATGAGCTTCGAGAAATTCAATGACCTGCAAGAAGGCGACAAGGTCACTGTTTACGAAATTCAAGAAACCAAGCGCGAAATTACCCGCTCCTGAGTTTCCTCCGCCATTTCGATTTCTGGAGGCGTGAATTATGTCTACACAACGTGCCCTGCGTGTTTCTCAGTCGATCAAAAAGGAAATGTCGGCGATCATCAGCCGCGACTTGAAAGACGATCGCATCAAAGGACTCGTGTCGATTACTGACGTCGAATCGACACCGGACTGCCGCTCATGCCGGGTCTATGTCTCCGTTTACGGAGAAGAAGGCGATTCGAAAAGCACGATGGAAGCGCTCAACGAGCATCTCGGCTTCATAAGAGGCGAATTGTGCCGCCGCTTGCACTTGCGTTTCGCTCCGGAAATCAACTTAAAACTGGACACGTCGCTCGAGCGCGGAGCAAAAGTTTCTGACTTGCTCGGCAAAATTGCGCGCGGCGAAGTTTGAGAAAGTCCAACTAATTGCATGCAATTCGGTTTTCTAAATGTGATGAAACCGCCCGGCAGGACTTCGCACGACGTAGTCGTGCGGATACGTCGCCTGACCAGGGTGAAACGCTCCGGACACGGCGGCACTCTAGATCCGCTTGCCGAAGGTGTTTTGCCCATGGCGCTCGGACAGGCCTGCCGGC
>JAYRNY010000135.1:0-5368 GCA_041911975.1 bacterium
GCTGAAGCGGAGAAGACAAAAAAATCGAGATCTGCCTCAGAGGCGATTGCCGAGCTGATTCCCGGCGGCGTCAACAGTCCTTTTCGCTCATTTCACGAAGTGGGCGGGCATACAATATTTTTTGAAAACGCGCAGGGCGCGATACTGAACGACATCGACGGCAATCAGTACATCGATTACCTGGGCGCGTGGGGACCAGCAATTTTAGGACATTCTCCGCCCTCGGTCGTAAAAGCATGCCAGGACGCCGTGGCGGCTGGTGCCGTATTTGGTGCGCCGTGCATTTTGGAAATGGAGATGGCCAAAAGCGTCATTCGCCATTTTCCAAGCATCGAGCAAATTAGATTCGTAAACAGCGGAACAGAAGCCGTGATGAGCGCAGTCCGGCTGGCCAGAGGCTTTACGGGGTGCGACGTCGTTGTGATGTTCGAAGGTGCTTACCACGGACACAGTGATTCCGTTCTCGGTTCTACAACACACCAATCAAGTTCTGGTTTGCTGTCGGCGACTAAAGAAAAAACGGTGCTCACACCATTCAATGATCTTGAACGCCTGGAAGACACGCTGCGCAAGCATTCCGGGGAGACAGCCGCGGTTATTATCGAACCGGTTTGCGGCTCGATGGGTGTGGTTTTGCCCGAGCCTGGTTTTCTTCGGGGTGTGAGAAAACTCTCCGACCAGTACGAAGTCGTCTTAATTTTCGATGAAGTATTGACCGGATTGCGCGTTGCCAAAGGCGGAGCCCAAGCGCTGTACGGCGTGAAGCCCGACCTGACTACATTCGGCAAAGCGCTGGGCGGAGGCATGCCGATTGGAGCATATGGTGGACGCCGCGAAATCATGGACGCCCTGATGCCTATTGGAGAGGTGTATCAAGCAGGCACATTCTCCGGCAACCCCGTCACTATGGCCGGTGGCATTGAAATCCTCAGACTTTTGGACGACGATGCGGTATATGAAGCATTGGAATCCCGCACTGCGCAGCTGTTTTCAGGCATCGGAGCAATCGTTGAAAAACGCTCTCTGCCCATTCAACTCCAACGCGCAGGCTCCATGTTCGCCATTGTCTTCAGCGACAAACCTGTCAAAAACTTTGAAGATTCCAAACTCATCGATGCAGAACGTTTTGCGAAATTCTTCCACGAACTTTTGGCCTCGGGGGTCTATCTACCGCCTTCCTCAGTGGATGCCGCCTGCGTCTCAGCAGCGCATACCGCATCGAATATAGACGTGACTATAGAAAAGGTCGCAGCAGGCTTTAAGAAAGTGTGGACATAGGGTAATCGGAGTGTCGGCGGCTCGCCGACATTCCAAAAGGAAAATGGCGCATGCAATGCGCCCCACAGTGTTTTTGCCGGATTCCTGCCATTTAGCGGAAGGTGCGGCGCATGCTGAACAGGTCGGAGAAGGTCTCCCAGATTACGGAGAATTTGCCGCCGGAGGCTCCGACGGAAAGACGCGGTAAGTGCTCAATGGGAATTTCTACGACTTTGTATCCTGCTCTCTCGGCGCGGATGCACAGTTCTGCATCCACGAACGGAGTGTGGGACAGAAGGGTGATGCGGTCTACGATCTCGCGGCGGAATAGTTTGATCGAGTTCACATCCTTATGCTTGTGTCCGTACATGACACGCAGCATGAAGTTGTACACCTGAGATTGGAATTTTCTGCGCGCGGGATCATTGCGATTGATGCGGTGACCAATTACGAAATCATGCGTCTTCAAACCTTTGGCCATGGCGAAAATCTCTTTCGGCGCGTATTGATAGTCGCCCGGCAGAGAGAAGATGAGGTCCTTTCTGCCCGAAAGATACAGCTCACGAATCGTGGAGCCAAAGCCCTTGTTCTCGGGGTGGTTGATTACGACCACGTTCGGGAACCACTGCTGGCACTGCTGAATAACAGCCAGTGTATTGTCACGGCTGCCGTCGTTGCAGACTACGATTTCATAATCGCTGCAAGCTTCCTTGAGGAGAGCATCGGCATCGGTGATCAATTTGCCGATCGTCGTTTCGTCATTGTAGGCCGGTATTATCAGTGATACCGAACCAGGAATGACCTGCATCCGTCTGGGCAGTGTTGCTGTATTTGAGCTTTGCTTTACGCTGATGTCACTCATTTGATTTGGCTCCGTTTCAGTTTATGAAATCGAGTTGGCAGTCGCCTTGGCGGATGACTTGGATGTCTTCTTTTCGTTGTAAAAGTCTTTGATTGCAGAAATTACAGCATCGACTTGCTCGTCGGTGAGCCCAGGATGCATCGGCAAAGAAAGAATGCGTTTTACGGCTTTCTCTGTTTGCGGCAGGGAACCGGGCTTGTAACCCAGGAAGCTGTACGCCTTTTGCAGGTGTGCAGGATTCGGGTAGTGGATAAGGGTTTGAATGCCTTTGTCCAGCAGATATTCTTGCAATTCTTCGCGATACTCGGTCTGAATCACATAGAGGTGGTAGACGTGTTTGCGTCCTTCTGCTTCCACGGGAGTTTTTACAGTGCCTTCGAGACCTTCGTTGTAGCGCTTAGCGATTTCGCGACGGCGCTCATTCCATTGCAATACATATGGAAGTTGCGCATCGAGAATGGCTGCTTGCATTTCATCAAGACGGCTGTTGATGCCGATGATGTCGTGGTAGTAGCGCTTCGATTGTCCGTAGTTGCGCAGCATTACGAGTTTGTCGAAGTTTTCCCGGGAATTCGTCGAGACTGCGCCGCCATCGCCGAATGCACCGAGGTTTTTGCTCGGGTAAAAACTAAATGCGCCGTAGTCGCCCAATGTTCCGGCGATCGCACCTTTATAGGTAGCGAGGGTCGATTGCGCGCAATCTTCCATAACCATGATCTTGTGCTTGGCGGCAATTTTAAGCAGGGGCTCCATGTCTACCATCTGCCCGTAGAGGTGAACAGGGACTATTGCTTTGGTTTTCTCAGTAATCTTGAGCTCGACCAGGTCGACATCCATAACGTAAGTGTCAGGGTCGATGTCCACGAATACCGGTGTGGCGCCGGTCATCGTAATCGCGGAGATTGTCGGCACGGCTGTGTGTGCAACCACGATGACTTCATCACCGGTGGTCACTCCGTGAGCGGCAAGAGCCAGATAGATAGCTTCCGTACCCGAAGCGCAACCGGCAACATAGCCGGAACCCAGGGACTTTTCGAAGTTGGCTTCGAATTTTTCGAGTTCGCTACCCAGGATATAGTGACCGCTCTCCAGTACGCGATGGACAGCCTCGTCAATCTGCGCCTTGTAAGAGTGGTAGTGCAGCTTCATGTCGCCGAATGGGACTTTCACCGTTTAGCTCCTTTGATCTGTAGAATCGGGCCCATCAATACTAGAAGAAATGGTCAAGAAGCGAATTAAGAGCAACTTAATTGACATCCGTCCAGAAGTAAGCGCAGCAGCGCGATTTCAGCCAATTGTCGCTGGTTTGCATGGTAAGATCATTGACTCGACTTCAGCCGGCGGCGTGTCCCGAAAGGCGCACAGAATCACCGTCTCTGCTGGGGTCCGCGGACAAGGTAAGTTAGCGCAAATTTAGAGTTAGACACAGATCATGATCGAACAATTCAAAGGTAAGACGGCTCTCATAACCGGCGGCATGGGCTTTATCGGCTCCAACCTGGCTATAAGGCTGGCAGAGCTGGGCTGCAAGGTAACCATCCTGGACGCCATGATTCCCGATTACGGCGGCAATGAATTCAACGTAAAAGAGTCTGAAAACATTCGCATCAACTTCTGTGACATAAGAGATCCGTCAGCCGTCAATTGGCTGGTTCGCGGTCAGGACTATGTTTTCCACCTGGCCGGTCAGGTCTGCCACCTGATGAGCCTGTCCAATCCATTTCCCGACATTGAAATGAATATCACCGGCACCGCCATAGTTATGGAGGCGCTGCGCAAGCACAATCCGAAAGCAATCGTTGTATACACCGGAACCCGCGGACAATATGGACCGGTCGTCTCCATGCCGGTCAACGAAGAAGCACCGACCAACCCTAAAGGCATATACGAGATATCCAATCTCACCGCCGAAAAAATCATCAAGGTTTACAACGACGTCCATGGTGTTCGCTCCACGCTCCTGCGCTTGAGCAATATCTATGGTCCACGCTCGCAAATGATGCACTCGCGCTTCGGCGTCGCCAACTGGTTCATCCGCCTGGCGATGGACGACGACACCATGCAGCTCTTCGGCGACGGCAGCATCCTGCGCGACTTCTGCTACGTCGACGACTGCGTCGATGCCATCTTGAGAGTAGCAACGACACCTGAGTGCTACGGAGAGATTTTCAACCTCGGCTCCGACATTCCTGTCAGCTTCAGAGAATTGTGCGACGCCATCGTCAAAGTCGCAAAACAAGGACGCTGGCAATTCGCCGAATTCTCGCCCGAAAGAAAGGCCCAGGAGCCTGGCGACTTCTACTCAGATATCTCCAAGATCGAGCGCTACACCGGTTGGCGCCCGACCACCGAATTGGAAGACGGTATTGCAAAAACCATCGAGTATTACGCAAAACACCGCGACCATTATTGGACGAAGCCTGAGAAGACTTCCACTCCTTCGGGCTCGGAAAAAGTTCCAACAACCGCAACCAAGCGTTAACGAGCCTAAATCTTACGGGTTTACCACAGTGCCAATTTCTCTCTGAGAGGGAAAAATATGCGCAGTGGGATAGAGAACTGCGAGGCTGGCAAATGAAAACAAAGTCCACGAAAGTACTGAGCTCGTTGGTCGCCTTTGGATTGTCGCTTGGAACTTCGGCTGCGCTTGCTGACAAACAGTACGTTGAGACTGCAGAAAAGTCGGTAGCTGATTTTGCTAAACGCAACGGCAGCAATCATCGAATGTATGGTGCTCAACTGGCCAATCTGTGCAGTGTTTACATTGCCAATGAAATGTTTGACAAAGCGGATGAAACATTTCACAAAGCAATCGAAGCACAAAAGGCAATTGACAGATCAAACAGAGAGTTGCCCGGCATGTATACAAGCTATGCAATGAGTTTGTTTCAAGCAAGCGCCAAAACAGGCATCAATAAGAAAACGCAGCAAATGCTGAGAGATCGCGCGAAGAAGGTCATGGACAGCGGTATGGCAATTGCCAATCAGTTTCCGCCCGCATCGACTCAAAGACAGTTCTACCTGTTGGGCACGATCGAAGGTTACAAAATTGCTGGAATGAAGGCAGAAGAGCAAGCACAAATCAAAGCCGTCGATCCGAATCTAAAGGCTCTAGAGTCGAACAACAACCTCCCGCCGCAAGAGATAATGCAAGTCGCCATGACCCTAGTGCAAATGTCTGGACTGTACTGCCCGGCGCCGGCGTTTCGTGCAGCGCGGATGATGCAGCCGTTTCAAGTCGTGCCGGAC
>JAYRNY010000136.1:0-6036 GCA_041911975.1 bacterium
AAGTCAAAGTCATGTTCGTCAATCCTTCGCCAGGCAATACTTCTTAACTGTTCTTCTGATGCAGTAGCCAGAACAGCAGTTGTACATACTTTCAGAACTTCCGGACCGAAAGCCAGGACGTATTGATAACGCGTATCCGAAACTTGTTTGACGTCGCCCTTGTTAGCCTTCTTCATCCAGGCAACCGCTTTGGCCGAATAAGCACTACGTTCGTCCGCACGTGTTGCTGCTAAGAACTTGCGCAGGGCAGCGGCATCCCCATTGGAAATGATCTCTTCAAACGTCTGAAGACTCGTGGGCACTTAGTAAAACCTCAAGCTAGACACTCTTATGCGCCTTCTTCGTCGACTCCATTTACAGCCATTTGCGCGGCAAGTATGTGTTTGCATGGACCACGCAGACCCTGGTGCTTGGAATGCCATGGACAAGTACATTGTTCGCTTGAGGAGGTGAGCTTTACCCTGTGACAAACGTCCGTTCCTTTGACCTCAGCTTCAACCATGTCCTTGTTTTTAGTTTTTACTTTAACGCCACCGCTATCAACCAACCTCCTCGCGTTTTTCAAACGAGGATGCATGTCCTCTACAAGCTCCAGATCAAATGGAAGTTCTCTGTGAAAGTAAGATCCCAGCCCCAAATCGTATCCAACCAATCCGCGCGACCCAAGTATGCTCAGATTTTGTTTGATAGAAGTCTCGTTCAGTCCAGTCAACCGCGAAATATCAGCAAGATCCACACAAGACTGCCACTTCAACGTTGAGCGTATCAAAGCCAGTTTCTCATCTTCAACAGTCGCCAAATCAGACAAGACCTGTCCTTCGCCTGAGAATCCGCGTGATGGCTCGGCCGTAAGCGTTAGACAAAAAGTCAATCCGCCACAACTGAGTCTCCATTCCGACGCTTCGCCGTCCGGTCGTGTATAGACGGTCAACTCCTCTGCCAGTGGAGTCAAAGATCTTAGAAGCAACAGGCGCTCGGAGCCACCCACTTTTACCCCCGCTCCGTCGTCGCGCTGGCTCAGACGAAGTCCCTTGCCGCTGGGCACTACCCAAAAGCTGGCACGGCTGCTGGTGCTGGTCGGCAGAGAACGAAGAAAACGCATTGCCTCTACCTTGCCGATGGCGAATTGCTTCTCCATCCTCGATTGATAGGCTTGAACCTCTACAAATCCTTTTATCCAGCGAAGCGGAAGTTTCACCTTTCGCTCCTCAATCTTGTCAAAACCATGCTTCACCAAAACGCCTTCAGAGCCAACGGACATTGAGAGCCTGTCTTGATCTCTTACCGTCGACAAAGCAGACCGCATCGCGCTGTTAAAATCAACGTTGGTCGTACCGGTGTTTGCTACTTTGCCCTTGTATGCATCAGGCGAGACGTCTACCCGAGCATAAGCGCTGCAGCAGGCGCTAAACCCCTCAAAGCGCAACATCTCTCCACCGCTGGTGATAACAGGATCTCTCTCAGCGATGATTCTCTTCAGCATTGCCGGCGGAATGTAAAAGCGAGAGCTCACGACTTTGGAGAGAATCAGCAGCATTAGCGCAGTTGCCTGGGGTTGCAGCAACATGCCTTCGAAGAAATACGGAAAAGTTTTTTCTTGCTCACTGGCCGCTAGCGTTAGCTGCCCGCCGCGCCCAGCCGAATCGACGAGTGACGATGCGAATGGGTATCGATAAAAGTAATCAATATATGAGTCTGCCATCAGAGAATTTCATCCACGTTCTGGGGTCTCGTTAAACGTCCTGCTTGTGAGCGCGCAATCAAAGTGCCGCCTGGCCGATTGAAGAACTTTGCAACCTGGATGCCGGCAAGCTTTTCGAATGCACAATCGGTTGAGGACCCTTGACAGACCTGAGGTTCAGGCTGCACAAGCAAGTGTAGTGGTAGCAGACAGCAGTTGAAAAGTGTTGAATATGCGTGCACCGAGTGCAATAAAATCGACTGAAAGAAGTCCCCAGAAAACTGCTTTGTACAACTTTTACAAAATCCCCCTAGTATCGCTTTTGTTTGCGCTGGTCTTTGTCATCGCGCGGCCGGCTTCAGGGCAGGGTTGAACCAGATCGCTTCTGGTGCCGGGGGCAGCGGGAACAGCGGGAGACATCAAACCTGGTCATGGGACTTTATCTCTTGGCTTCAGGAACGTATATGCCAATCAATTCTTCTTGAACGAGCATGTGTTCACCCAGGAAAATCGAGTACAGCAGCCGACGCGCCTGTGGAATACGCTCGATCTTACCGGCACGTACCAGTTGACTCGTCGGGTCAATTTGCAAGCAACCTTGCCTTTGCAGTGGAACCAGATGACTTTCCTGGTGCCCTTCCAGGAAGGTCCTCTGGCGCAAGATTTCAGGCAGCGTTTGAGCACGGCCGGAGTTGGAGACCTTACTCTGGTCGAGCGCACCTGGCTCTTCGATCCTGAACAAGTTAAGCGAGGCAATGTATTGCTCGGTCTGGGTTTGAAATTGCCGACCGGCAATTACCGTGGAGGAAACACCTGGACTGGTGGTGGTCCTGGATTGTTTAACAACAAGCCTGCACCACTCACCATAATGATTGGTGACGGCGGTGTCGATGTACTTGCCGAAGTTCTTGCTTATCGCATCGTGCGCTTTCCCGTCAGACGCACCAATCTCTTTGCCGTTGGCAGCTATATGATCACCCCCAGGGGAACTACAGGTGTTCCTTCGCAAAACTTCCTGATCGGTCCGCCAATCTCCACCAGTCCGCTCACTCAAAATTCGTTGGTCAATACTGTTCCCGATGTCTACTCGTTGCGCGCGGGAATGATCGTTCCGTCACCATGGAAGGAAAAGAAATATTTGCGGCCTTTCTCGGGGTTGGTGGCATACCGCTGGGACGGCAGCCCACAGCGCGACTTCATTGGCAATAGCAATGGATTTCGGCAGCCGGGATTTTTCATGGCAGTAGAGCTGGGCCTCTTCTACCAGAACAAGCGCCACCTGTTTCAAGCTACAACTCCGATTTCATTTCTTCGCTATGCCGCCTTCGATAGTGGTGGCGAATTGCAAAACAGTCCCGCGCCACGAACTACCGCATTCACCCCAGCATCACTGGCGGTGCGATATACATATTTCTTCTAACCACCCAATACTTACGTCATGAAACTAATTTTTACACATCCAACTCAGCCGCTCCCAACGATGATCGCGTTAATTGCGACAACTTATCTTTTCACACTAGTTGCGCAATCAGCAAACGCTCAAATGGGGATCGATCAATTAGGCACGTTTATTCCAATCGGCCGCAAAGACGAATCCAAATCAAACGAACAGCTCGCTCGCTCTCTGAAAAACGAGCAAGAACTCAAATTTAGGACGAGAGTATTATCGAGACGAGGAATTGTACTGGTCGAGTTTTCACTTGCAACCTGTCCTGCTTGCGATCCGTGCGCAAAGTATCTGATTTCCCAGTTACCTAAGTACGGTGGAAAGGTTGACTATATAAGACTCGATCTGAACAAAAACCTTGGGCTCAGTTATAAATATGATGTTCCTGAAGTTCCTGCGGTTTTGATCTTCAGAGATGGTCAACTCGAGGATAAATTCGTCGCGTTCAAACCCGAGCAAAAATCTATTCTGTCCGCTTCAATCGAGCGGATAGTCACTGAAACATATGGTGCGCCCCAGACGAATTCGCCGCTGGTTTTATCGAAACCTCGCCATTCCTTGCAGTAAGAGTCCACGAACCAATCGACTGAATGAAGCTTAGAATCCCTGAGAGATCCTGGCGGCAGTTACTTTGTTTCCACCTACAGACATAGTTATGGAACAGGCTTGATCGGCTTGCATGATCATATAGTCCTGATCTCCAGCATGACCTGGTTTGTGCGCGACTCCTATGCTTATTGAAAACCTCATTGGCCGCTGATACCAGACAAAATCCTTGTCGTTAACATTCTTACGAAGGATTTCCGCGAAGTCCATGGCGCTCGCGCCAATCACGCCAGGCAGAAGCATCAAGTAACGTCCTTCGATGTATTCGCCAAGGCAGATCTTGCTGAACGCGCCGAAGATCTCGTTTCTTGTATCTAGAAGTGAGCGCAGAACAAATGCTTTTGCAGCAGCTGCCGCCTCATCGCCGTAGTTCTTCTTCATTCCTTCCATCTCGTCAATGGCAATCATGAACAAACTGACCGGTTTTGCTCTCCCGGCATACTCGCCGCACGCTGCCTCGACAAGCGAGCGAATGTCGCCGAAATTCAAAATTTCAGCAGGCACTGCGTTGGCATCAGGTTGGCTAATCTCATGGCTGGAAGAAGGCTTCGGCTTTTTGCTGACGCCGCCCAGGGCGCGAAAAATACCGCTGTCATACCGCCAATTTGCGTTTGGATCATCCATAGATTTGTCTAAAAAATAAGTGCCTTGAAAGAAACCCTGCCCTCAGAAGACGTCGAAGTCTCCGATATGTTTCGTTCAGTAGAGAGAAAACAAACTGTTTCCAGTCTCAATATACCCCAAAAATGCACAAAACCCGCATTTGTGCGAGAAAAAGGGCATTTTCAGGGCAATAACCCGACATTCACAGCTCTTTTTCACTGTGCTGACGACAGTTAAGGCTGGACAGAAGAAGGTGGTGAAAACGGCTCCGACTGCACAACATCGTCATCAAACTCGATGCTTTGCGCCAGGGACTTCAGAAATTTCCTCACTCTGCTCAGAGGATGGTTCGGGAATTCATCATCATACTTTTCCTTGTAGCCTTCCCATTCCAGGCTGCCCGCCTGCTTTTTAGCGGCATCCCAGCCGATCTCGTCGCAAACCCGGTCGAAGATGATCGCATCTCGCAAACCCGTGGTTCCGCGCTCCGGTGCGTATATATTAATGAAATAAGAGAAGTTCTTTCTTGGCATTACGAGCGTTCCTGTGCATCGCACTCCGAATGGCTTTTGCCGCGCCTCCAGCACACTCTCCAGGCAGAGCAGACCACCATAATCTTTGACCGCAAAAGAAACTTGAGTATTGCCTATTTGTTCGAAAGACCTGGCGGACATTGCCTCCAGTTCTTTGACCTGGTCCAGCCTATATGGGCATGGTGTCGGGGCGGGAGTAAAGCCGATCTCGACTATGTCTCCCTGCGGGGTCCTGAGCACAAGACGTGTTTCAGACTTTTCGACCTTGGTCAGATCGGCGATATTGAGTCTCACAGAATCGATGGAAATCTTCATGGCATCACCGAAATTATGATCCTCTGATCGCCTGATTGGCTGAGTTTCGCTTCGCCGGCCAACCATGTTAAATCCAGCACGAAACAGGTTCCAAACCGAGTTAATGTTTGAGGACATTGCCACCGCGCCGAAAGCGTTACTTTCGCAGGGTCCACCTATGACGTCTGCTTAAAAGTTCTATTTCAGCAGTCTACTTTTAAAAAGTGACCAAGTGATTTACATGCGCCGGGGACAATTTCCGGCGTTTTTCCGGTCCGCCGGAAGCAGCGTTATCCTGGCGTCATTTTGGCGGGGTTGACTATCAGCAACCCCCAGCTACTCAGGTATACAGACAATGACCGATGCACTTACATCTCTAATCGTAGATGATACCCAAGATTCTCTGAAGGAAAACCAGTTCAATTCAGACGCAAAAGCATACAGAAGGCTTATCGAATCGGCGAAGTACAGTCCGACTTCACCAGGAGAGAGCTTTGACAGCCAGGCGGTGCAAAAAGAGATGGAGAAGCGCGGAATTCTGCCTGATCTTTGCATAGGGTACTTGAAGCAGAATTTCCTCAAGCTGGACAAAAACAGCGACGGCAAAGTTACAAAGGACGAACTGGAAACAGAAGAAGCTGAAACTACCGGATTGGGGCGAAACGCAAGCCTTGTTGCAAACGATAAAGAATCAGAAATCAATCATATGCTGCTGCGCGAAGTTAGAAGGACAGACAAACTGTTCGAGAAGATAGCCAATTCCAGGACTGAAGGCGGCTCCCGGGAAGGAATCGAAATGGAAGACTTGCTGGCGCAATCGAAAGAACGCCTGCGGTCTGCCTTCATAAGAGAGAGCAAACTGTTGCTCGATG
>JAYRNY010000137.1:0-3001 GCA_041911975.1 bacterium
AGCCCGCAGTTCAACTCGACTACGACGCCGCCTTGCAGGCGCTGCAAAGAGTTGATTACAACAATCCCTGGAAGACCCTTTCTTCCATTGCACGCTCCGATGTGCCTGGTGTTTCCAATCTGTCCGCCAGTCTGAATCTGTCCCAAAAGACGAGCACGCTATTCTCGAGGGTGGCATCAAAACTGAATCTCATAGACGGCGGTTCGACCTTCTTGCGATCTACTATTACAGGCGCCAACCCGCTGTTTCAATTCGACAGCAGTGCCAGAAGATGATCGGTATATAGATATGTATCGCTGAATTGCTGATTTAATGCGGGTTTTGCCGGTAGTGCCGCAAGCAGGGGGCTGAAAAGCCTTAATTTGGCGCGATTTGAAACTTAGCAATTACTAGAACATTAAATGGAATAGAGGTATCATCTAATACCGGGCTCGCGCGCTCAAATTCAAAAAGATATCTCCGCGAGTTGTTGATTGCATATACGGGGTAGCCAGCCGTGAAGGTTTCCGACTCGCTGAAGTCGCATACTAAGTATTTGTGGTTCGATACCAAGAAGCGACACGAATTTATACGAATTACTGATGAAGTACAGGAATTCCTTACTGAGAGCGGACTTCGGGAAGGCTTCATTCTCGTGTCGGCCATGCACATCACGGCCGGTGTATATATAAATGATTGGGAGCAGGGATTGATTCAAGACATCGGCGAATGGCTTGAAAAGCTGGCGCCTGTCAATCCCAATTACAAACATCACCAGACCGGTGAGGATAATGGAGATGCGCATCTAAAGCGGATCTTGATCAATCACCAGGTAATGGTGCCGGTGACAGAGGGCAAATTAGACCTTGGTCCCTGGGAGCAGATCTTCTACGCGGAGTTCGATGGCCAGCGCAGAAAGAGAGTAATTCTCAAGGCAATTGGAATCTAGTTCAAACATCGAGAGTACAGGAAGGTTTAAATCACATACTAACGATAGGCGTATAGCAGGCGGAAAAGCGAGGGATAGATGACTCATACAATTCACAACGACAAGAGGTCCAAATTTCACGTGTCGAAGGAAAGCAACCAAGGTCATGCGAACGGACGCAAAAGAGCGATAGCTTCGATGGCTGACAGACAGCCTCTCTCCACAGCGATCGATTACACCAGTCAACCAGTAAATGAAATTTTCGGCTCCAATGTTTTTAACAGACAGACGATGCGCGCTTTGCTGCCCAAGACTGTTTACAAAGCAGTATTGCGCTGCCTCGATCACGGCGAGCAATTGGATCCGGCTATGGCGGACACAGTGGCAAACGCCATGAAAGACTGGGCGATTGCACGTGGCGCGACGCACTTCACCCACTGGTTCTCACCTCTTCATGGACACACCGCAGAAAAGCACGATTCCTTCCTGGCTTCGACTGTTGATGAAGGTGCGATGCTGGAGTTTCCAGGCAAGATGCTGGTGCAAGGCGAACCTGACGCATCGAGCTTCCCATCGGGCGGAATCCGCTCGACATTCGAAGCGCGCGGCTACACCGGATGGGATCCATCGAGCCCCGCCTTCTTGATGGACAGTGCCAACGGCAGAACGCTGTGTATTCCTTCGGTTTTCTGTTCGTTCAGCGGACACGCTCTTGATGCGAAGACCCCATTGCTTCGCTCTCTGGAAGCAATCAGCGGTTCGACAGTCCGCTTGCTTCACGCCATCGGCAAGAAAGACGTGAAGCGCGTTAACTGCACAGTCGGTCCAGAGCAAGAATATTTCTTGATCGACGAAGCGTTCTACCTGAGCCGCCCGGATCTTATCAACGCCGGTCGCGCGCTGTTCGGAGCCCGTCCTCCCAAAGGACAGGAAATGGAAGATCACTACTGGGGTTCTATCCGCGAGCGCGTACTGGCATTCATGATGGATGCCGAGCATGAACTCTATAGACTGGGCGTGCCGGTAAAAACTCGCCACAACGAAGTAGCACCGGCTCAATTCGAAGTAGCTCCAATTTTTGAAAGCAGCAACCTGGCCACAGACCACAACATGCTGCTCATGGAAGTCTTCAGAAAAACGGCACAAAAACACGGGCTGCGCTGCCTCTTTCACGAAAAACCATTCAGCGGCGTCAACGGAAGCGGCAAGCACAACAACTGGTCACTCGCGGACGATCAAGGTCATAACTTGCTGGATCCCGGCGAAGACACACAGGAAAACCTGCAATTCCTGGTAGTCCTGGCTGCAGTAATTCGCGCCGTGGACAAATACGCAAAACTCTTGCGCGCCAGTATTGCCACCGCCGGTAATGACCACCGCCTTGGTGCCAACGAAGCGCCACCGGCTATTATGTCTATTTACCTGGGCGATGCGCTAATTAAGGTAGTCGACAACATCATCTCCGGCAAAGCTGCAGACAAGAAAGTCGGCGCCACCGTGAAGCCTGGCGTGTCGATGCTGCCCGATATTCTGAAAGATGACTCCGACCGCAACCGCACCTCGCCTTTCGCTTTCACGGGCAACAAGTTCGAGTTCCGTGCTGTTGGATCGAGCCAGTCAATCGCTTTCCCCAATACCGTGCTCAACACGATGGTGGCCGATTCGATGGACTACCTTGCCGATGAAATCGACAAGGCATCGAAAAAAGACGGCGACATCAAGGCTGCAATCAACGGTGTGCTGGTCAAGACTCTGTCCGATCACAAACGAATCTTGTTCAACGGTGACAACTATTCCGAACAATGGCATGAAGAAGCTTCTCGGCGCGGATTGGCCAACCTGAAGAACTTGCCGGAAGCACTGCCCGTATTGATTGAAGCAGAAGCCAAAGAACTCTTCGAGCGCTACGGCGTATTCAAAGAAGATGAATTGGTCAGCCGTTATCACATCTTGCTGGAAAATTACTGCAAAGTAATCAATGTCGAGTCTCTGCTCACTTCAAGCATGGCTACGAATATGATTTTGCCCGCAGCAATTGAGTATCAAACTCGCCTGGCTACTGCTATCGTACAAACGAAAGCTGCTGTCAGCGGC
>JAYRNY010000138.1:0-6776 GCA_041911975.1 bacterium
ACTGAGCTTCATCTCGCTGCTGTTCCACTTTCTTGATGTTAGCCTCAAATGCTTTTGCCTTCTGCTCAGCCATCTTTACCCGTGCTTCGGCTGTTTTAGCCTTTTGTTCGGCGGTCAGCGCGCGCTGGTATTCATCGGATAGGCGCTGGGCGAATACGACTGTCAACGATTCGAATATCTGATTGACGTCAGCAGGAGCAGGCAGTCCGGATTTTTCCTCGAAGTCGACAACGCTGCCTGTCTTGCTTTCCGCGTGCGCCAGGGCTTCGTTCTTGATTTGAACTTCGGTAATTTCTACGGACTGTTCGTCCTGTCCAAGCGACTGGTTGCGGGCTTCTTCGAAAAAGGAGTCCAGGTCGCTGAGCGAGGCCGGATCGGTCTCAAGCACGGTTTCCACTTCCAGAGCCAACTGTCCGTCCGTTCTCTTCATCAATTCCGGCAGGCGTTCGCTGTCTATGCGGTTGCTCACTTCGCCCGAATAGACAAACCATTTGTCCTTGGAGCCAACGCGCCTCTGCTCGCCTTTGATTTCCCCCGACACAAGTTTTGCTTTCAACTGGTCCTTTTCGATACCCAGTAATGAAGCGGCCTTGCGCATAGGGACGAGCGGATGAATCTGCATTGATACTCCTCGATATGAATACGATATACAAGAGTAGGATTAGCCAAGCAGCATTATAACTGGCTTTTGGAGCGGATGCACCTTTGATTTTTCTAGTGCTGTTTCAAGCGCGCAAAATGTTCTCGCGTTTTTCTCAGATCGTCTGGAGTGTTGATGCCCAGCGCTTCGATAGGATCGGCTACAGTGACCGTGCGCAAAGTCCAGCCGCATTTCTCGGAGAGAAAAGGCAGAAAGGGAAGGAAATTGACCTCGTTTGTTTGAGCACCGGCGGCGCTGTTTTTTAGAAATAGCTGCCAGCAGTCGAACAGTCCTTTGACTGAAAGTGCGAATACGCCGACATCGCTCATCCCCACCTCATCCATGACGTCGCCTTCGCGGCTCTGTCTTACCTGAGTCAGTACGCGATTTTCCATGTCGTACTGAACATATGGTTTGCGGCATTCAACCAGCGGCAAGACCATGGTTTTGTCCGCCGTGCAAAGTTCGGCTACGCGCTCAAGTGTTGCCTGCGAAAGATTTACCTGGTCTCCCCAGACAATCAGGATGGCATCGAAGTCGGACCAGAAAGCCCGGGCTCCGAATATGGCGTCACCCATTCCCAGAGGGGTTGCCTGCTCGCTGGTCGTTACTCTTTCTTTCGAAGCAAGAGATTCGTTGGCTATGGCATCTCTGAACTGTGCCATTGCCGATGGTGCCAGTACGATATGAAGGCGTTCGGAAACAGGAAGCAGCGAATTGCGAAGCACGTCCCAGACAGTCAGATTGTCTTCAATGGGGACTAGAATTTTTGGGCAATCCAGGCCTAGGCGACTGCCTCGGCCGGCGGCTGGAATAACTGCGCAAATTCTAGTCATTTGTTGCTAATAGCCAGATTTCGTGAAGGTCTTGCAGGGTCCCAACATATTCCGGAAGATGCGAAAGTTCCGGATTGTTGACAGCCACCACGTTCAACCCGGCAGCTCTTGCAGATTGTATACCAGGCAAAGCGTCTTCGATGGCCAGTGCCTGGCGCGTGTCCAGTCCGTGATCGGCAATGCATTTAAGGTAGAGATCTGGCGCCGGTTTGGTTTTTCCGGTTTCGTCGCCGGCTATCAATGCTTCGAAGAAATGCAGGAATTCCAGCCTGCTCAAGGAAGCTTCTGCCGAGCGCCTGCTTGCTCCAGTAACTACCCAGGACCGGTGCCCCCGGTCTTTCAGTGATTGCAAAAGTTCTCGGGCTGAGGGGAAGGCGACGACTTCACCGTCATCCACCATTCTGCGATAGGTCTCCTGTTTCTTGATAGTCATCGTGCTGAGTTGCTCGCCTTCCACGATACCAAGCGCCTGGAATGTCTCCTTTGTGCTTTTCCCTTTGTGCTCATCATAGACAAATGTCTCGAGCAGATGCGGCATATCGGCTTCCAATACTTTGAAGAAAGCACGCTCATGGCAAGGGCTGCTGTCTATAAGTGTGCCGTCGAGATCAAAGAGAAAGCAAGTTACCCCTTTGAGAAGAGCGTGAAATTGATTACTTTGCTTGAGCATTTGCAGGTTTTGGATATTCGAGTATGGTCGGGGCGCATTATCCGCGCCCAATCAGTAGATAATTCCCAGGAGATTTCGCAATCCTCTCCAGATGCGCCATCCCGGTCTGGTGAAGCCGCGGAAGGTGCGATATTTTACGGGAATTTCGGCGATCTCGATCCTGTGTCTGAGCATCAAGCGAGTCACTGTAGACGGTGGCACGTATCCACGTTTTCTAAGTGCTTCGATGAACTTTTCGTCGAACTTGCTGCGCCTGTATATGCGGAATCCCGTGAAAGGATCGCTAAATATATGACGCGACATCAAGCTGAAAAGAGCCGAGAAAATGAAGGCTCCGCACCAGCCGATCGAGCGAAGAGCCCAGTGTTCGTAAGCCGAGTCCAGAGAGGAGTTGAACTGTCGGCGGCTCTGAGTGCGCGAACCATACAACACTCCGAATGATCCCAGTTTTAGAACCTGAATTCCGATCAAAATGTCGGCAAGCCGGTACTGACCGTCTCCGGTCAGGGTGACAAGATATTCCGAATTGCTGTGGGCCAGCCAGTTGAGCAGCGCGTCTACTTCAGTGAACGAGCCTTTGTAATCGGACCTGACGATTGACGCGTATGAGGGAAGTTTTGCGTCTTTTTCCGGTAAACGGTTAACGCGCAGTTGCACGCTGTTGAAATGTTCCGGCCAGGGCAGGTCGGCGAACTCTTGAAGAACGGTTTCCAGAGCCTGGCTGCGGTTGCGCAAATCAATGTAGATTTCCAGCGAGCTTAAGTTTGTCGATGTGTTCCTGTCCAGTTCGTGAAGCTCGAGCACTTTGCGGACTACACTGTAACCATTATGCGTTCCGGGTTTTGACGAACTTTCGAAAGAGCCGCTGATGATTTTCGCGCCTTTGTAAGTTTCGCCTGTAGCTTTGCCGGGCAGTATGCCTGCCTTGCGAGATGCACCAGCGTCGTCCAAGAGCACATAGTTAATTAGCCCTTTCGTTCCCTCCGGATCGCCCATCAGGTCGAGCGCTTTGTCTACGAGATCGGAAACAGTCAGACCTTGAATGTCCTGGTCTTCGTCAAGATTGGCAACGAAGATTTTTGTCGCAGCGGTGCTCCCTTGAATGGCTTCCGCTAGGCCTCTCGTGAAATAGCTGGGCAAAAGCGAGGAATGCTGAGTGCCCGGCCCGAAGATGATCACGTCCGAGTTTCTGAGGGCCAGGTCTGCATCGGGAGAGATTGTTACCGCGCAGTTTCTGGCGGCAAGGAATTCGGCTTTCTCATCGAAGCTCATGTCGGCGAGCGCTTTCTTGTCATTTTCGTCCAGACTTTTGTCGAGAAGAAACAGTTTTGCAATTGGCGTTCTGCTTTGTGGTCCGACAATCTCGGACTCACGCGCCAGAAGCTCTCCATCGGTTTTCAACGCCACCAGAATGCGATTTTCTCCCTTGGTGACGTTGATCAGCTCTGAGAAAGAACCGAATTCAGAAGCCAGGTTGCGCACAGATGCATTGAAGTTGTCGGACTCAAGATAGGCGCCGGCAAATACCAGATTTCCCAGCGAGCAATCGCCGTAATTCAGCGACTGCTCGTGTTCTTTCTTGTATGCCAGGAAGCGTTTGATGCGTTTCAAAACCGCTTTGCGAGTGCTCATTTGCAATTCCGCGAACATTGTGTCGAGCGGGGATGGCAGCCAGTGCTGCGCGTCCGGATTGTCGACATATTCTTCGAAGGCGCGAATATCGACTGCGGAAAAGTCTTTTGGAAAACGATACTCGAGCACCTGCTGCAGCGTGTATTGCTCGTTGGAATGCAGATCGAGCAAGCGGGAAAGATTTTTTCTGAAGTCGGAAGGTCCGAGCATGTTGGGCACGAGTTCGCGCAACTCGCCGGTGGAAAGCCCGTCGTCGTAGCCGTTTACGAGCAGCGAGAGATGAACCTTCTGGCTGTTTGTAAATTCTTGAATCAGGCTGGCACTGCCACGACCGCCGCAGAACAACGAGACCTTAATATTGCCGTCGTTGTTTTCATTGCGTGGATGAGTTTGCATCATGGCGGCAATTGCCGCCAAAAGGGAGCTTGGATTGCTGGGTGCTTTCATCATTTTTTGACCTGCAGGACCTTTTGATGGATCAAAAACTGTCTGAAGCCCAGATAGATCACGAACAAAAGCCTATGCCATGCGGCTTTCAGGTTTTGGGAAGAACTTCTTCCGGCGACGCGTTTTTTATGCTCGACTTCCACTTCGCGAAAGACGACTCCTCGCTCGATTAATTTTGAGGAAACCTCTCCTGAATAGTTAAGCCCCTTCGCTTCCAGAGACAGAGAGCGGAGAATCTCTCCATCCACGAGCTTGAGCGCGCAATTGAAATCGCGGTAATTGGTGTCATGAAACAGATTGCACAGCCACCCGCTGGCTGCAGATCCGAATTGAGTGAAGGCGCTGTCGTGCTTGTGCATGCGCACGCCGATGACGGCGTTGCAGTCCGGGTGCGATTCTACCTCAGCGATTAATTTCACGACGTTTTCAATTCCGTATTGTCCATCGGAGTCCAGGAGCAACACCCAGGGGTGCCTCGTGTTGTGAATCGCGTGCGAGAGGGCGGCAGCTGCGCCCTGGTTGACCGCGAAGCTGACCGGCTTGATGTGAGGGTCGGTGTGGCTGAGCTCGTTCAGAATGGTGCCAGTGTTGTCCTTGCTTCCGTCGTTGCAAACAACAATCTCGAAGTCCTTCAGGTTCTTCATTGCGCTCAGGTATTCGCTCCAGGTGCGCACGATAGCGCCAATCGATTCGCCTTCGTTGTATGCGGGGGCGGCAATCGACAGCGAAGTCACTCGCCCTTGAGTCTTTGTCTTTTCAGGAGCCTGCATGTTGCACTGCTCCTGTTTTTGCGTCTTCCGGCATTTCTTCCAGCAATTCCTTCATGCCGTCTGCAAAGGAAATCTCCGGACGCCAGCCGAGTTCTTTTTTGATTCTGGAGATGTCGGCAAGAGTGATCTGTGCGTCGCCGGCTCGTCTGGCTTCATGGATCTGATTGGCGGAAATCATGTCGGCCAGATCCTTTACGGTGACCACCTCGCCGCTGCCGACATTGTATGTACGGCCGCGAGTCTCCGCTTCGAAGGCAAGAATATTGGCTCGGGCGACGTCGCGAACGTGCACGAAATCACGGCTCTGCAAGCCGTCTCCGTGAATGGTCAGCGCTTGTCCGGCACTGAGCTGTTTCAAGAAAATCGTCATCACCAGCGCATAAGCACCTTCGCCTGACAGGCGCGGCCCGTAGACGTTGAAATAGCGCATTACGTTGCAGGGCACATCGAACGACTTGTCGAACATGCGGCAGTATTCTTCGCCGACATACTTCGAAAGCCCGTAGAAATTGAGGAAATCAGGCGGCATATCTTCATGATGGGGCGGCTTTTGATTGCCGTAATAGGTTGAAGACCCTGCATAGACGACCTTGCGAACTCCCGCTTCGCGCGCGGCGGAAAGAACGTTTTGCGTGCCCACGATGTTGTTGCTCGTGCAAATGTCAACATTGTCAAGCGAGGCTGCCGAGCGGCTCATGGCGGCCAGGTGAATCACTCCGGTGCACCCTCGCATTGCCTTCTTGCAAGCGTCCGAGTCGCGAATGTCGCCTTCGACAAATTCGGCATCCGGGCTCACCCAGCCGCGTTTGCCCATGGTAAGACTGTCAAGAACGCACACTTCATAGCCGCGCTTGAGAAGAGCTTCGACTTGATGGCTGCCGATAAAACCGGCTCCGCCAGTGACCAGTACGCGTTGTGCCATGTCGCCGATTACCGCTCCTTGTCATGAAATGAGCACATGAATAAATGCCCGAAAACGCCGTATGAAAAGCTCTTGCAGCTGTAGTAAATAAATGCCTGCCTTCTCGCTTAATTATATGTGCCCAGCGCCGCCAGCCGATTAACCGGTCTTGACCCGTCTTTCGTTCCGGAAAGCCAAACTGGGGTGGGCTTTATGGCTCTGGGGACTAGACTTTCCCGGCTTCCAATTGGCAGATAAACTGCTCTTTCACCGGGGTAGAATTGGTTAACATGCGTGAAAAGGCTGGAGCAATATGCAATCTGATACGGCGGCTACTCTGCCAGAACCACCGAAGAACGAGTTTCGCCCTTCCAAAATTCAGTTTGCATATTTTTCCATGATTCTAGCCTGGGCGGGCAATGTCCTCTTCTTCTTCGCCACTACCAATCCGGACATGATCGTGCCTGGCAAAGAATCGCTCAGCCTGGCGGATTTCGTTGGCTATTACGAGGCTGCGAAGCTGGGCGCTGCGGGAGCCAATCTGTATGACTTCAGCACGCAACTGTCCGCGCTCAATCAAATAGTCGCACCTGCGCATAGCGACATAGCGTGGGCGATTCCTTATCCTCCGACCTTTTATCTTCTAGCGGCTCCTCTGAGCATGCTTTCGTTGACCGATGCATACGTTTTCTGGAAATTCGTTTCCGTGCCGATCGGTCTGCTTGGCGCCTGGGTCCTTCTCCGGGCCCAAAAGAGATTTGACAAAATCAATCGTCTGGCCATCATGGTCGCTTTGATTGCAAATACTCCGGCACTTCTGGCGATAAGAGCCGGTCAGTTTTCATTTTTTGCGCTTTCTTTGGTATCACTTTATTGCTGG
>JAYRNY010000139.1:0-6796 GCA_041911975.1 bacterium
GAGCGAATTCAAATCAATCAGCTCCGGCATAAGTAGAGAGGCGCTATGAGAAAAGTTGCGACAGTTCAATTGTTGTTGGCGGCGCTGGCTATAAGCCAGGGCGCAGTCACAGAGCCCGTTTTTGCTCAGCTCAAACAGGCACCTCCAGCGGTAGCCAAACCTGCTGCTGACGCTGCGGCAAAGCCTGCTGCCGACAAGGACAAGAAAGAAGAAAATTTCGTTGTCGTGCAAGAATCCAAGCCGATCGTGCAAACTGCCAAGAACTGGCAGACATTTACCGACTACATCAACATCAAACAAGGTCAGGACACAGCGCCCTTGACCATGACCTTCAAAAACGGCTCAGCAACGACTTTGCCTTTCGAATCCATGCAAATCTTTCTGGCAGGAAGACTCCTGGGCACTGAGAAGAGTTTCAAAAACCGCGTCATGACTATGGATATGACAGGCGCTCTGGGCGTCGGCGGCACGCAAATAATCATCAAAGCATTCGGCGCGCAGGGAGCGTCGATGACCTGGCAAATCACAACGCCGAAGATTTCCGCCAGCGCCGTAGCGCCCAAAGAAGTCGGCCCGACAGAGAAAATCACTATTACCGGCAAGAATTTCGCCAAGGGTGCGGCCGTGGCAGTCGGCAAAGTATGGGGCAAAATCATTGACCTCAAGCCCACCAGCTTGACCGTCGAAGTACCGCTGGATGTCGAAGGCGGAAAGCAAAACGTCGTCGTCACTCAAGCAACCATCAAGACAAAGCCCCTCGAAATTACAATCAAAGCCGCACCGTCGGTGACAGGCATAGACACCCTCTCGGCACCACCCGGACAAGCAATTACTTTGACCGGCAAAGGCTTCTCGAAGAACGCCTCGGATAATGTGGTCACCTTCAATGGAACGCCGGGCACCGTCACATCCGCCTCCCCCACGCAGCTATTCGTAAACATTCCGGAAATCGCCTACCCGCAATGGGATGTGCAGATCAAAGTGAAGACGCTGGGACAAGAGTCGAAGAACAGCGTCAAAATCAACGTCCAACAGCGCGTTATCGAAAATAGCGGTCAGCCCGAGGACTAAGCTCAATTCCGGCTCGATATAGAAAATGTGAAACCTGCGGCGATTGCCGCTGGTTTCTCGTTTCTAAGACTCTTTCTATGGGCCCTTCTCGCCGGAAGAAGCCAGAGCCAGAGGCTTTTTCAAAGACTCGCGCCAGACCGCAAAGGAGCCCGCCGACGCGCCGTTGAACGCGACATTGATAAGCATGCGCGACAGGTTGAGGCCGAAGCCCAATCCATGCCCATTACAGCCCACAGCACAAAAAACACCGGGCAATCCTTCGTGCTCGCCGACCAGGGGCAGTCCGTCGTTGGTGAAAGCCATCAAGCCGGAGAACCTGTAATCAACAGGGGTCCCCGCGCACTCCGGAAAACGATGCTTCAAGTAAGACTCGAGGGCAGATTGTACCGGACGAGTGACAGTATCGCCGAAGCCCCACTCATCATCCATGAATTGCTGGCGGCATCCGCCCAGAAGCAGCCGGTTATCAGATAGTTGGCGGAAATATTCAAAACCGTAATTGGCATAGCAGATAGTGTCCAGGCGTTCGAGACGCTTCTTAAGAGGACGGGTGACCAGTATCTGCCCGCGCACGACGTTCAGCTTCTCAGCCAGTGCGTAAGAGCTGAGAGCGGCGTAGGCGTTGGTGCACAAAAGCACTTTGCCGGCAGTCAAACAGCGCTTATCGGTGGAGACTACAAGCTTGCCGCCACTGGCACTTTTCTTGACCGAGAAGACTTCCTCTTCCTCGAAAATGCGGCAAGTGCTCTTTTTGAGCAGCGCGCGCGTCAATTTCACGGGGTTTACTGAAAAATCGCCGGGGTTGAAGATCGCCCCATAGAAGTCACGATCGATGGGATCGTCAAAGAGAAATTCCACATTGAAGCCGTCTTCTTTCATCAGCTGGACTGACTGTTTTAAATCATCCAGCTCATCGAGAGAAGAGGCAAGAAGATAGGAGCCGCATTCGGAAAGCTCGAAATCCAACTCCTTTTCACCCTCCAGGCTTCTGGCGAAGTTTTTCACTTGCCTCTGGTTTTCTTCGGCGAATTTGAAGACTTCTTGTGCGGTTTGGCGCCCGTAGAGCTTTACCGCGTGATTGTAATAAGCTTGGATGCCGCGCAATACAAAGCCGGCATTGCGGCCGGTCGAGCCATGGGCGATGCGGCGGCTCTCGAAAAGCGCTACCTTCAAGGAACGCGTCGAGTCGCCCGTTGCTAGTAGATAGGCTGAGGCCGCTCCGATTATGCCACCACCAATGATGACGACATCGACCTCATCCAGGATTTCCTGCCCTGATGCGCGGTCGTCGAGCCATATTGATAAAGTCATATTCGTCGCCGGCGTATTGGGGAATTACTGCCCAGGAATTCAAAATATACGAGACGCCAATGCCCTATATAATAAGACCCGAATTGCCTAAATCCGTACCAAATCGAGTCCCCGACCTTAAATCGAGTCAATCTTTATGCTCTTGTCCGAATTGAAGCGCGATGTAGAACTGGCAGAGGAGCGCCTGGCGAAAGTCAGCGAATATCTTTGACTTAGACAAGGTGGCCAGCGATTTGAAGAAGCTCCAGGACGAAACCCTGGCGCCGGATTTCTGGAGCGACAATCGGGCCGCAAAAGCAGTCACGCAGAAAATGAGCCAGCTGGAAGGCTCGATAAAACAGCATGAAAGCTGGACGACACAAGTAAGCGATCTGAAAGTTCTCACGCAACTCGGCATAGAAGAAGGCGACGAGTCTCTGGCGGCGGAGGTAGCGCAAGGTCTCGACAGGCTTAATAAAGAACTTGAAGCTTATGAGTTTCAGAGACTTCTATCCGGCGAGTACGACGACTCGTCAGCAATCATTACTATAAATGCCGGCGCCGGCGGCACGGATGCTCAGGATTGGGCGGAAATGCTTTTGCGCATGTATTTGCGCTGGGCCCAGCAAAGAGGATATTCAACTGAAATCATTGACCAATCGGCCGGTGAAGAAGCGGGCATCAAGAGCGCCACAGTAAAAGTAGAAGGGCCTTACGCATTTGGTTATCTGTCCTGCGAAAAAGGCGTGCATAGATTAGTACGCAAATCACCTTTCAAGCAGGGCTCGGATTCAAGGCAGACAAGCTTCGCCGCTCTAGAAGTGAGCCCGATTATGAGCGATATAGACTCGCTTGTGGAAATCAAGGACGACGAGATTGAAGTAGAGACGATGCGCTCCGGTGGCGCCGGCGGGCAAAACGTCAACAAGGTGGAAAGTGCCGTCAGAATTGTGCACTTGCCCACGGGAATTGCCGTTAAATGCCAGCAAGAGCGCAGCCAGCTGCAAAACAAAGCGCTGGCCATGGAATTGCTCAGATCGAAACTTCTGGCTATCAGACAGGCAGAGCGCGAGGAAGAACTTTCCAAGCTCAAAGGCGAGAACGTACAGGCGACTTTTGGAAATGCCATCAGATCTTATGTTCTCGATGATCGCATGGTGAAAGACGTGCGCACCAAATGTGAAACCACTAATGTAGAGAGTGTGCTGAACGGCAATCTCGACGAGTTCATCAATTCGTACCTGCGTATGAGAGCCGCTTCAAGATCTTCTTGATAACCGAGTTAGGCCAGGCAACTTTTGTCTATAAAAGAGACAAAATATAGGGGAAATCCCTTGGCAGCCTCATACCAGAAATGGACAGATTAAAAGTGCCGTCGAAAGCTGCGCTAATCGTGCCTTCTTGACATCTACGGCTTACAAGCCTCATTACGACTAGCGCGTAAAGCTTCGCGAACCATTGCTGCAATCATTAAGAAAACCAAAACGAGCTACCAGTGCGGTTCTTAAGCTCCTCTCATCGAAATCGAGACCTTTGAATGTACCCCAAAAATAGCTTGCCAGCAGGTTTCTTTACGGTCACATGACAACTCGGGTTTTCCCCAGCAGTTCCTTTATTAAGCGTTATCAAGTGGCGTGGCGATTCAGATGAAAAGTGGACTGGTTAGCCTTTCCTTTAGCTTTTCAGTAGGAGCCGTTCTTCTTATAGATCTTTATTTGGTGGTTCTCTCCTATTTTGATACGGTCGAATTATCGTTTTGCATCCGTTCGCATATCCCTGGAGTCCCCCCAACCACCCGTCCATCCGTCTTCTACAAGTTTTCGTCAGGCTCACCCCTCCTCCAGCGTGCCGCTGTGCTGTGGACCGTCTCTCGATATCAGCAGTTCTCACAGACTGTTGATAAGGAAGACTTGATACCGCCAGTGACACCTACGGGTTTAGTGAGTCAATTGTTTAGGACCAGGTGTAAACGGCGAGGGAATGCAAGGCATCAGGTTGACGGTGTTGTTTCGTGATTGGCGCCGCTGAGGTAGTTACACACACTTCCTCTAATAGCGTCGAACGCGAACACGCCTTGCCTCGGAACAAGCGGTCTGTCGACTAATAGTTGCCAGCGAAACCTGCAAATTGCGAAAGCAGTGTGTTGGTTGCGCCGGCAATCTATAGATTCGGCAAGCCGATTTCCGGACAGCCAGTTCTACCTGACGGGACCTTTATAGGAGGTTCGGCTGGGCAAGGCTGACATCAACCATCAATCAGAGGCCGTTACGGAGCGCGGCAACAATCGCGCTCTATAGAGATTGACGGCTGAATTCTGTCGACGACGCTCGCCTTACTTGCAAGAAGGCGTGTGTCACATCCATGTAAAACCGCTGAGGTCGTCGCCTTAGCGGTCAACGACGGCAAAGGCTCTGCCTTTGCGTTACTAGGAGGTAAGGGCATGACCCAAAATGAGCTCACCAATCTGCTGAAGCTCTCCCCTCTGACCGATCCTCCGCTCAACTACGCCCAGTTCCTCATGGAGCTGAAAGACCACCTGGAACGTGCGGACACTGCTCCTGCACTGATCCTGCGTGCGATCAAGGCGATGGGCGAGGAGAAGATCGAGGACGAGAAGGACCCGGAGCGGCGTCAATTCCTGTTGACGCTTAAGGACGTGGGAATCCCGTCCCTGCTCGCGTTCAAGCATGTGTGCGGTAGCCAGCGCTTCGCACTGAGCATGCTGAACTTTCTCACCGCAGCCGGCGCCAACGGTGCCCAGCTCAAGAAGATGATGATCGTCGAAGGCGGCCCCGGTGCGGGCAAAGACTTCTTCGGCGACGGCATCGAGCAGGCACTGGAGCGTGGCGCGAGCGTTTACGCGGTGAAGGGCTGCCCGGACCACGAGAACCCCATCAACTTGCTGAAGTTGCTCAGCGATGAGCAGCTCAAGCAGCTGGCGGAGGCGACCGGTCTCGGCAATACCCTGTTCGATATCCTGGCGGTAGCCGGCGATCCGTGCCAGCACTGCTACACCACCGTGAAAGGCACTCTTGCGGAGCCCAAGGAGCATCCCACGCTCGAGGGCGTCGAAGTCGAGGCCATTCACGTCTCCAAGCGCTCGGCGGGCGTCTCCGAATGGAAGCCCGGTGAGAACTGTTCGCTTATCGCGGCCCTGCGTCGCGGTAACCGTGGATTCGTCTCGCTGCCGGACGCGTTCATCAAGCGTGAACTGAAGCCCGGCGAAGCGGACGAGCGTCTCATCCTTCTGGATGCCACGCAGTATCGTCGCCTGCCTGCAGTCAATGACGGCTGCACGACGGACGCCGCAGCGGCCTCGCCGCTGGACGCGTTCATCATGGCCACGACCAACCGCAAGGCGCTGGAGGAATTCCTCAATACGCTGCCCGACAAGGACGCGTTCACCGGCCGCTCGACGCTTCTGAAGTTCCCGTACAACCTCGTCCGCGTGGAAGAGGTGCGTGCGTACACCCAGGAGATGTCGCGCTACAAGGTGCTCGCCAAGTTCGACCCGCTCGCCTTGAAGATGATTGCGACTCTCGCGGTCATCAGCCGCTACGCGGTGCCCAAGGAGGGTGAACCCTTCATCCATCCGGTAGACCGCCTGCGTCTTCTGCAGGGCGAGCCGATTCAGGTGAAGGCCAAGTCCGGGTCCGAATGGTCGACCGTCTGGTCGACGGGCGGTTCTTCGTCGTCTCGCAACGACAGCTACGGTGGCGGCTTCGGCGGCTACGGTTCTTCGTCCAGCAAGCCTGCCTCTTCGGAGTCGGCGAGCTACGGACCGGAGGCCATGGCTATCCCGGCCGACATCGCGATCACTTCCGGCCTGATGTGGCGCCTCATCGGCAAAGATGAAGGCCTGCAGGGTCTGGACATGCGCTTCATGCTCGGCTTGCTCAGCCAGATCAACGAGATCGGGCTCAAGTCGCCGCACAAGTGCGTGAGCGCACTGGAAGCGATCATGCTTCTGCGTGCTGCCGTCCAGAACAGCCTCTCGACGTCGAACCTCACCGACGCTCAGAAGGCCGTCCTGAAGCGCTGCCAGAAGTGGCTGGGCGGTGAAGCCACCCCCTCCAACGACTGGAACAAGAGCGCAACCGACCGTCCCGAGGTCATCGAGGCGGAATATCGTCGTCTGCTCAAGCAGCAGATTCTCCAGGTCTTCTGCGCGGACTACAACGCGCAAGCCCAGGGTCTCTACGATTCCTACCGCGCGCACGCATCCGCGTGGGCGACGGGTGAGAAGGAGGCTCGGGTGAAGGGCGTCGGCAAGGTGCCGGTTGACACCAGCATCCTCGATGACCTGGATCGCTACCGCCTCGGCAAGTCTTCCTGGTCGTCCATCTCGGACGACGAGAAGAAGTTCCGCGGCGCGCTGGAGACACTCCTCGACGAGGCTCGCGAAAAGTTCATTCTGGAGAACCTTCCGAAGAAC
>JAYRNY010000140.1:0-10009 GCA_041911975.1 bacterium
CAGCCGCATGCGGCCTGCATAAACACCGGTGCGGGGGATGAGTTGAAACTCGCGCAATTGAATATTGGCAGTCGGAAAACCAATCTGCCTGCCGCGCCCGTCGCCCTTTATCACTTCACCACCGACGCTGTAGGTCCGGGAAAGAAGCTTCCCGGCTTTCTGCATGTCCCCGTCAATTATGCTTTCGCGAATTGCCGAGCTGGAAACTTCAATGCCGTCAACAAAGACCATCGGCGCTACGTGCACGCAAAAACCCATGGTTTCACCGAATGTGCGCAACAGATCTGGATTGCCTTCCCTGTCTCTGCCAAAATGGTGGTTATGTCCGACCGATATGGATTTTGCTCCCAGCGCAGCCACCAGCATATTTTCCACATACTCGCGCGGCGAGAGGCGGCAGAGCGCCTCGGAAAAGGTAAGAACGAGAGTGGCTTCCACGCCCAGCTCTTCGAAAAGCTTGAGCCTCTGGTCAATATCTGTAAGCAAAAGAGGATGCACGCCGCGAGTGAGCGCTCGCGGATGGTCTTTGAATGTAACCACGCCGGAAGTAACACCCAGCCGGCGAGCTTCTTCGACCGCCTTGCCGATGACAACCTGGTGTCCCGGATGAACTCCATCAAAGAAACCAAGCGCAATGGCTGAACTTTGAATCAGGCCGGGGCTGGCTTCTGTGAAAACTTTCAATTGAGGAGTCCTTGGATAACCCGCCGGCAAACTCGAATGTTGCGGGACGCAAAGTATTCTATCCCAATGGTTGGCAGGAAGCTTATCTCAGAACGGTTTTATCTCGAAGCGTTTCGAAATGACGAAATCTCTAATGGTTGTGCGGTTTTCATCGTTTCATTTATGCCTTGAAACATGCTAAAATTTGAGCTGGCGATCATCGAGGGAAAAGAGATCAAAGCCTGTTGCTGTGCGGCATTCGACCGGCATTCGCAAAGAATGGCTAGAATGCGTATAAAGATTGCATCCGCCCCTCAGCCCTTCGAAAGAATCGTCCAAACGGTAATCTGACTTGGTGGACTTAAATGGCGAAAAAAGAGGGTTCTAGTACGGTGACTGAAGACCATAAAGATCAGGAGCCGGAGAAGATAGAGCAGGCTGAAAAGCAGGCAGAGAAACAGCCGCCCGAAAAACATTCAAAAGAGAAGGTTGAAGCTAAGGACTCTGACTACTCAGCCGCTACCATTGACGTCCTGGAGGGCTTGGAAGCCGTCCGCAGAAGACCGGGTATGTATATCGGCTCGACTGGTCCCAAAGGTCTCCACCATCTGGTCTGGGAAATCGTAGACAATGCCGTTGACGAGGCCCTGGCCGGCTTCTGCACGCGCATTGAAGTAACGGTAAATGAAGACAATTCCGTAACAGTACTCGACAACGGTCGGGGCATTCCCACAGACATTGTGGAAAAAACCGGCAAAAGCGCCGTAGAAACGGTATTTACAGTTCTCCACGCCGGTGGCAAATTCGGCGGCGGCGGATACAAAGTATCAGGCGGTCTGCACGGCGTCGGCGCCTCTGTAGTCAACGCCCTTTCCGAAAAGCTGGAGTGCGAAGTTCACCGCGACGGCAAGATTCACAAACAGGTCTACAAAAGAGGCGATGCCGAGGGCGGCCTCAAGGTCGTCGGCACAACGGACTACCGCGGCACGAAAGTGACCTTCTGGCCGGACAACGAAATCTTCCACGATATTAACGAAGACAACGAAAGAGAATTCATCGTCATTCAATCCGATGTCTTGATCGCCCGCCTGCGTGAAATGGCCTTCCTCAACAAAGGGCTGTGCATAGTTCTTTCCGACAAGCGCGAAGAAGAAGACGGCAAACCAAAGTCGCTGACGTTCCACTACGAAGGCGGCATCGCCAGCTATGTAGAGTATTTGAACGACACGCGCACGGCTTTGCACAAACCACCGCTTTATTTCGAGACTGAAAAGGACGATGTCGTAGTCGAATGTGCGCTGCAGTGGACGGACATGTACTCCGAGTCCATTTACACGTTTGTCAACAACATCAGCACTAGCGACGGCGGCACGCACCTGACCGGTTTCCGCAATGCGCTCACTCGGGTGATCAACGACTATGCCCGCCAGCAAAATCTCATAAAAGAATCCGACGCCAACTTCACAGGCGAAGATGCCCGAGAGGGTTTGACTGCTATCGTCAGCGTCAAGGTTTCCGAGCCTCAATTCGAAGGTCAGACGAAAGAGCGTCTGGGCAATAGAGAAGTTCAGGGGATTGTTCAAGCAGTCACCACAGAAAAGCTGAAAGATTGGCTAGAGCTCAATCCGAAAGAATCGAAAACGATTATCCAAAAGGCAGTTCTGGCGAGGCAGGCGCGCGAACAAGCGCAAAAAGCCAGACAGCTAGTCCGCCGTCAGTCGGCACTGGAAAATTCTTCCTTGCCAGGGAAATTAGCCGACTGCTCGGATAGAGATCCGGCTCGCTGCGAAATCTACCTGGTGGAAGGTGACTCGGCAGGCGGCTCGGCGAAGATGGGACGCAACCGTGACTATCAAGCAATCCTGCCCTTGAGAGGAAAAATTCTCAATGTAGAAAGAGTCCAGCCGACTCGTATCTACGAAAATGCCGAAGTGCAAGCAATGATTCAAGCGCTTGGGCTTTCGGTTAAGGAAGACGACGAAGAAACAGGCGGCAAGAGCACAGGTCTTCTGAGACCGAATGCGGAAAATCTCGACCTCTCGAAAATCCGCTATCACAAAGTCGTGATCATGACAGACGCAGACGTTGACGGCAGTCACATCCGCACTCTTCTGCTTACATTCTTCTTCCGCTATGCGCGCCCGCTCGTCGAAAGAGGTTATGTCTACATAGCCATGCCTCCTCTCTACAAGGTGGAGAAAGGCAAAAACCGAGTCGAGTATTGCTACAACGAGCACAAGCTGGAAGCCATTCTCGCCGAGATGGGCGACAAAGCAATCGTGCAGCGATTCAAAGGTCTGGGCGAAATGATGCCCGAGCAGCTGTGGGATACGACAATGAATCCGGAAACCCGCACCTTGAAACAAGTAACGGTAGACGACGCATCAGAGGCCGATCACGTTTTCGACCTTCTCATGGGCGAGTCGGTTGGACCAAGACGAGAATTCATCGAGAAAAACTCGTATCTGGCCAGTCTCGACGTTTAGGCATCCGACTCAATCTCGATAGCACACGCGAACCAGAAAGAGACAAATGGTCAATGTCGCCAATATAGTCACCGTCTCCCGTGTGGGGTTGGCGCTCATTGCTATTTACCTGCTTTGCCTACCTGGAGACGGTGTCCGCTGGGCAGCTTTCTTTCTGACGGCCTTCGTCATATATGCAGATGCATTGGATGGATACCTGGCGCGCAAATTGAATTTAGCCTCGAAGTTCGGCGGCATCCTCGACATTGCCGGCGATCGCGTAGTCGAGATGGCATACTGGATAGCATTTGCCGCCTTGCAGTGGGTCCCGCTCTGGGTTCCTCTTCTATTTACAGTACGAGGAACTTTTGTCGATGCCATTCGCTCGCATGCAAGCGCTGAAGGCTATACGGCCTTCGGAGCCAAGACGATGATGCAGAGCGGGCTGGGCAAATTCCTCGTCGCCTCTAATTTCAGCCGTTTTACCTATGCCGTTGCCAAAGCTCTGGCTTTTTGTTTTTTGATTGGCGCCCGCACTGAAATGTTTTCAAAAACCGCACTGCCCACGGTGGCAGACGTTTTGGTCTACATAACCGCCGCGTTTTGCGTATTACGTGGACTGCCTGTGCTGCTCGAGTCTTCTTTTCTTTTCAAAACCGAGAAACCGGCTGAAGAGAAGGATAAAGTCAAAGATCCGACCACAAAATAAGAGCGTCTATTTAGGCTTGCTTGCAGCCGGTGCAGCCATTGGCGTAATACCAAGTTCTTTTTCGAGATCTGCCATGGTTCTTTTCGGTCGTCTTGGATCTTTTGGATCTTTTGGATCTTTTAGATCTTTTGAATTTTTCGTAATTTTTGCGTCGCTGGAAATTCTCGAATCTTTTGAGTTTGCCGACGTTTTCCCTCGTGCCCCTAAATCATCAGGCTCAGGACCGCCGAAGCCAAATGAGCCGTCATCGTCCATCAGGAGAGCCATCTCGTTCGCCACGGGTCTGAGCCCCGGGGGAATGAGAAAGTCCTTTTCGGTCACCTTCTGCCTGGTGGCCGAACGAGTATCCAAGGCCAGGACCTTTCTGCCATCGTCTCGGACTCTGAATATCCGCAAAGGCACAGGCGCTTTAACCATCTTTGCAGTGGTGCAGCCGTACATCTGTTCCAATTCTTTCTCGGCAATCTGAGTTATTTTCGAAATGATGAACATGAATGTACGCGGTAGAACGACATCGTTGGTTACCCAGATTTCACCCGGAACGACCATGGCAGTAGAGCGTCCGTCAACGGAAAGGGCACGCGCGCGCATGCTTCTCAGAATCGACAAGTCACTGGGTTTGAAGTTGGCAAATTCGACAGCATCAACTCCGGCGATCTTCGATTTTGCGCCGGTCGCGTGATAGCATCCTTTGGAGCTGCCGTAAGAGACGTTGACCGACTTGGAATGCAGAGAAAAACGTCTCATGTCGACTTTGTACACTTTTTTAGACTCGGCATTGTAGGCAATCATACGCCCGTCCGGCGGCAATGCTACTACAGTCACGCCTGAGCGGGCCGAATAGAATTTCATGCCGGCTTTGCTTACGATACTATCGAGGTCACCGTAAAAATCGCTGACCATGTGGAGCCGTATCCCATCTGTCCCTTTCAAGGCACTGCAGGGCGCGGTCTTCGCATGTGTTTTGGCGATTGCGTCCGGAGCTGCAGACAGAGGCAGCGCGGCGGCAAGCAGGCCGATGAAGAGTTTGAAAAAGGGTTTTGCCATATTTGCCATATTCCCAGAAAAATACGGGCATTTCATCTGGCGTTTTTACAAATTGGTAACGTCATCTGACGAACATAGGGTACAAATCGAAATGCACGTCATTCCATAAGCTCATGATAGAAAGAAATCTCAGTGACGATAAGACGACCGGTTCTCTGCAGAATGACTCTGCAGACACGGACGAAATCGAACTTGAGTCAGAGTCGGCAAACACGCAAGAAACGACGACAAAGATCGATGCGAAGACGGTAGCAACGGCAACCAATGACCTGGTCGACCTGATCAAGCCAAAGCTCGATTTGACCGGCAGCATCCTCGATGGGCGCTATCGAATCCTGTCGCCGCTTGGTGAAGGAGGTATGAGTACCGTATACAAGGCCGAGCACCTGATTATGAATGCGGTGCGTGCAGTCAAAGTCATCCATCCCAAATTGATGGGCGATGAGCAGTCCTTGCGAAGATTTCAACAGGAAGCAGAGTCGATATCCAAACTGCAACATGCCAGCATCATTGCCGTGCATGATTGCGGAGTGACCGAAGACGGGCGCCCGTACATTGCCATGGACTTTATCGAAGGGCGCTCCCTGGCCGATGTTTTGCGCGATGAAGAGTATCTGGAGCGCGAGCGGGCCCTGGAAATTTTCGTCCAGCTCACCGACGCTCTTCAAAGCGCGCACAATATGGGTATCATTCATCGCGACTTAAAGCCTAGCAACATCATGCTCACTAGAAATGTGCATGGAGAAGAACGCGCCAAGATTCTCGACTTCGGCGTCGCCAAAGTGATCACCCAAGACGCAGCCCGAGACACTGCGCTCACGCAGACAGGAGAGATCTTCGGCAGTCCTCTGTACATGAGCCCCGAGCAATGCCAGGGCGTGCGCGTCGATCATAAGTCTGACATCTACGCTCTTGGTTGTGTCATGTATGAATGCCTGACCGGTTCGCCACCGCTGCGTGGCGCCACAATTTACGACACGATTAGGCGGCAGGTTTCGGAAATGCCGCCCAGATTCCAGCAAGTAAGGCCGAAGCTGGGCGGGCTGGATCGCCTCGAGGCAATCGTATTCAAATGCCTGGAAAAGGATCCGGGCAATCGGTTTGCCAGAATGTCCGACCTGCACAAAGAATTGCTTACTTTGCGCACAGGCGCCCGCACCGATTGGAAGCTGGTGGCATCGGCAGCTCATGATTTGCTTTTGATAGATTTGAAGCTGCTCTTCAACAAGCGTCCCGGCCGCGTGGCTATGTCGCTTGTTTGTCTGGCAGTATTTGCTTGCCTGATCATCGCCTTTGGCGCATGGATGGCTGAGCCTCTTTTGACGCCGTCCTTTGACGGTCCGGAAAAACTGTGGCTGGCCAATTTCAAACCGGACATCAAGGAGAAGTCCATGAGCAATAGAAATATTGCCGCACTCGAGCAATTGCACCAGATGCAAGAGCTGCTTATGTTGCATGGGAAAAGACGAGAGTTGCTGCAACGTGATTTTTTGCAGATGGCGGATCTCTGCTACGCCTACGGTGATTACGACATGGCGCAGGGCTATTACGCGCAGGCGGGACACAATATGTTTCCTGGCGATCACTTCGTGACGGACTCGGATATGATTCGCTGCTTCAACAGAGCTGCAGACCTGCTGTTCGTGAAAGGAGAATACAAAAGCGCGCTTAGTTTCTACGAGCGGGCGGTGCCACTATTGGACAACTGGTCGGAGATAAAACCAACTTCTTTGACTCCTGTGTACACGCGAGCCGGCCGCTGCGCCAGCCTGGCAGGCACCACATTTGACCAGCTGGAAAACGGCAGAAAGTGGGCGCAGCTTGCAGTGGAAGTCGTAGACAAAGATAAGAAAGTAGAGCTGGCGCTCGCTATGATCGTCGCTGCGGATTTAAACAGGCAACTGGCAATCAACCATGCGGGCCATCGGCTGGACTTTGGTGTTTTGGAAAATAGCGATCAGCAAAACACGATGCTCAATTATGCAGCGCGCATGTACAGCCAGTTATCGGACTTCTCATTCGTGTCAGATCGCCAGCAAAGAGACATCATACTGTCGCGTTTTTGCCATGGACTCGTGCACGAGAAGCTGGGAAATTGGAAAGTGGCCGCTGAAGACTTCAAGGAAGTCTATCCGGAATTAGTGAATTCATTCGGCCGCTTAAACCCCATTTCCAGGGCGTGCTTGATCAAAGAAGGCGATGCTTTGTGGAAATCAGGAGATCAAATTGGCGCGGTGATTGCCCGTCTAAAGGCGAAGCTGAGATAAGCGACTTCCCTCATACATTAAGTCGAGGCTGCGCTGAATGCAGATACAGCCGCGTCAACGACTCTGGCTGGATCCAGTCGCGCCAGGCAGTCGTGTTTGGTGAGAGTTTTTCCCTGAGCACAGGCAGCGCATTCTATCGATTTGTCGAAGACCGCTTGATGCTGCGGCCCATATGGGCGCCAGCGATTGGGATCGGTCGGCCCGAATATTGCAATCGTGGGAATGCCGGCGGCAGCACAAAGATGGGCCGGACCGGAGTCCACGCAAATGGCCAGCTGCATCTGAGCATAAAGAGCCATGCTCTCGCGCAGAGTCAGCTTCCCGGCCGCGTTCACACCTTTCACCTGCGAACCGTCTATCAAATCTTCGTTCAATTGCACATCGCGTTCGGCGCCTGAAAAATAAAATGTGGCAGAAAACTTTTCCTTGAGTCCTTTCAATATCTGCAGCCAGCTTTCCGGCGGATACATTTTGTCGGGATGGGCGGCGGCAGCATGAATCAGTATCTTCATCACGCTGCAATTCAACTCGGGGAGCAGTTCCTCCACGCGCGCCTTTTCTTCGGGCGAAACCCATTCTTCCAATTTTCTATCCTTGATTTGCGCTCCGGAAGCTTCCAGAACATCAAGCAGTGAATCGACTTCGTGTACGTCTTTGCGCCATTTGACCGGATGGCTGAGCAAGAAGTTTCGCCCTTCAGTTGCATAACCGATCCGCACGGGAGCACCTGTAAAAAGCGAGAGAAAGCCGGAGGATAACGAGCGCTTCAAAACGAACACGCAGTCGTATTTTCTCTTTCTCAGCATCCAGGCATAATGCCAGAAGCTTTTCGCCTTGCCTTTTCCGCTGTCGTATTTGTGAAAGCGCGTCGTATCAAAAACAATAAGTTCATTGATATAAGGGCAGTTCTCCAGAACGCTGCCACTCTGTGGCCCGACCAGAACATCTATTGCCGCGTCCGGGCAAGACTGTCTCAAATTGCGCAGGAAAGGCACCGTCAGTATCGTGTCGCCGATAAACCGATAGCGCACTACAAGAATGCGTTTCGCGTTTTTCAACAAATTATTTTTTGCAGCGGCGACCATTTTCAATTTTCGTTGCGTTTCAATTCACTTTCGAGTTTACCCTTCATCAAATTCGAAATGTGGGATGGCACAGGACCGAGCCACTCAACGCCTATCTCGACAGCAACCAGGTGTTGATTGAGACGATCGTGAGGAGCAATTTTGACCATGTCTTTTTCCGTGGTGACCACAGCAGACGCGTTGGAATTTCGCATCAATTGCTCGAGCATTTTCAGTTCGTCGGGAGTGTACCAGTGATGGTCGGCAAAACTCTTCATGTGCACAACCGTGCAACCCAGCTGATTGAGTGTGGCGGCAAAGCCTTGAGGACGCGCGACTCCGCAAAAGGCAACCACACGCTGTCCTTTGAGCTGCTCTAAGGGAGCCTCTCCTGTGTTCGTTCGCAGGCGTTTTGGAACAAAACGGGCAGCGGAAATTTCAGCGCGCTCTGCGTGCCTCCTTATCTGATTTCGCAGATTCTCCAGCCTCTCATCGTCTGGATGAGCAGGAACTTTCGTAATGACGACTACTTTGGCACGGTTGAGCGCCGAAAGTGGCTCTCTCAGTCTGCCGGCAGGCAGCAGCATGTCGTTTTCCGGGTCGTCATTATAATCGACAAGCACTACATCGAGGTCGCGCTCGAGGCGGATATGTTGAAAGCCGTCGTCCAGCACAATAGCATCCGCATGGTATTGCTCGATTGCAATGGCCGCGGTTTCACTGCGGCTGCTGCCAACAATGACTATTGCCTGGGGAACGGAAAGCGCAATCAAGAGAGGCTCATCTCCGGCTTCTTCGCAAAGAGCGAACTCGCCCTGTCCATTGGATACGACTGTCACCCTTTGCTTTGACTTCCTGGCATAACCTCTGCTGAGTACAGCCACCTTATAGCCCGCCGCAATCAAACGGCGGGTGACATCGATGGCCATCGGTGTTTTTCCTGTGCCACCACAGGTGATGTTGCCAATGCTGACGACCGGAACAGGAAGGCGCACTCGCTTCATATAGCCTTTGGAATAAGCAGCGAGCCTCAGGTAAGACCCAATTCCGTAGCCGAGCGAAAGCGGGCTGGCCAGCCCGTAGAGGAGTTTTTCCTGAGAAGATTGAGGATTGCCCCAGCTCATGCAGTCGCCCCACTTTCAATCATGCCGTCACTCCGCTTTCCTTGTGGGCGGGATCATTTTTACTGGTCAAGCCAAGGCACTCTTCGAGAATGACCAGTCCCTTTTCGACCGCACCCTGGCTATTGACAAGCAGCTCATTGCCGCGCTCTCCAATCTCCTCTCTCAATTTTTCATCGCTGAGCAGGCGCTGCAATTCCTGCGCCATTTCATTGGCATTCTTAACCACGAAAAGAGCACCCCTCTCTTCAAGCAACCGCGCATAGTCACGAGTCTTTTCCAGGCGAGGTCCGGCTATGACCGGCACCTTGTATGTATAAGGCTCCAGAACATTGTGTCCACCTATGGGAGCTAGTGTTCCACCGACAAAGGCAACACTGGCAATGCCGTAGAACGACGCCAGGTGTCCGATGCTGTCGATCATATAAACCTCAAAATCGTTCGCGAATCGCTCCGCCTTTGAATGGCGAAGAACATTGAAACCTGCTGCCTTGATCAATTCCGCAGCACGATCGAAACGCTCGGGATGGCGCGGCGCAATGATCAGCCGGATCGATTTGTCCGGCATTTGTTTTAAGACCTGGGTATAAGCGCTGAGCACAGCAGCTTCTTCGCTTTCATGGGTAGAGCCAGCGATAAAAACGAGATCACCAGAGCCCAGACCGACGCTGGC
>JAYRNY010000141.1:0-4638 GCA_041911975.1 bacterium
ACCTCGCAAGCGCTAATAGCGTATACACGCCGAACAAGAAAAAGTTCTGCACTATCAATTAATTCTGAAGAAAAAAACTGAACAAGTAACTATGAATCTACCGGCACTCTAAAAAGCTCACTGGCAGAAGGGATCCATTTGTATATACAAACGATCAAATAGGCAGCCAAAGACATTCAACATATGTAGTTCGTCGCAGTGGTTGATGGTTGGTGCGCTTTGGAAGTGTACTTTACAAACACTTGCATCTTAATGATTTCTACATATAATCGAGTTGTGAGGTCGAGCCGTGCATCGCCACAGCGATACATTGCGGGCCTTTTGTCCTTTGAGGCGCGTACTAACTGGCGAACTGCAAGCGGGTCGAGAGATCCGCATATTGTTTTGCCGGTCATGATGCCCAACAGCACATGAAGGTAACTCACGATGCAAATATCCGCCGGCAATACGGCCTGGATGCTCGTCAGTTCTGCCCTGGTTTTCTTGATGAGTCCTGGACTCGCCTTTTTCTATACAGGTCTGGTGCGCAGGAAAAACGCTCTCAACACACTGATGATGACCTGCTTAGCCATATCTATTGGTGCATTAATCTGGCTGATTGCCGGAAGAACTGGAAGGGCTCGATCGCCATGCCCACGGTGAAGTAGCCTATCACGACGTCGTCGGTCCACACACACTGCCTTCTCAACTTTCAGAAGACAGAGCACTGGATGCCGTCGCTTCGTAAAAAACAAGCACAAGAACAGATTCGTTACTGGGGTTTCCGGTCCGCAGCTACTCTACACTTTGCATTGGTTTTAAATGTCTATGGAATTTTGTAAAACAGAGCCTTTAGAAAAAGAACATGACGCCTGTGGTGTAGGCCTAATATATCGATTCGAGTCCGGACATGACGTGATCGCATCGGCATTGGAAGCGCTTTCACGCATGGAACACCGGGGTGCATGCGGAGCTGATCGCGATACCGGCGATGGTGCTGGGATCATGACTGAAATCCCCTGGGATATTCTGCAATCAGAGGGCTGGAATAAGCAAGAGACAGGCGCCGTTGGAGTGGTTTATCTGCCGGCGGGAAAAGAAGACTACTGCAAGAAAAGTGTGGAACGCATCTTCTCTGAAGAAGGACTGCACATTCTCGGATGGCGGGAAGTGCCGATCAATCCTCATGTTCTTGGACCGCTCGCTGGCGCAACTTGCCCGAGCATCTTCCAGATTTTAGTCTCGGGAGTAAACACAACCAATCAGACAGTTTACGATCAAAGGCTCATGATCGCGCGCAAACGCTCGATCAATATGATTCGATCGAATAAGGAGCTGGAAAGTTTTTACATAGCATCGCTATCCAGCAAAACCGTCGTCTACAAGGGGCTGGTCCGCTCAGACATACTGCCTGCCTTTTATGTCGACTTGCAAAATCCACTCTTCCGGGCAAATTTTGCCGTCTTTCATCGCCGCTTCAGCACTAATACTTTTCCACGCTGGTCGCTTGCCCAGCCATTCCGCATGCTCGGCCACAACGGCGAGATCAATACTCTTCTGGGAAATCGCAGTTGGATGCGGGCCCGAGAGCCTGTCCTGCAGCAACCGGCCTGGATGGGGCGAGAACACAATCAGCAGCCGGTGATGTACGCAAATGGCTCTGATTCGGGCAACCTGGACAATGCCATGGAAATGATCGTTCTGGCTGGGCATTCACCGGAAGCCGCATTGATGCAATTGATGCCGGAAGCCTATCGAAACCAGCCAGAACTGGAAGATCACCCGGAGATAGTCGGCTTCTATGACTATTACTCAGCTCTGCAAGAGCCCTGGGACGGACCGGCATTGATCGTTTACTCAGACGGGCGCACAGCCGGAGCAATTCTCGACCGTAATGGTCTGAGGCCTGCTCGCTATACGATTTACAAAGACGGCTCACTGATTATCAGCTCGGAAACCGGTGTTTGCGATATCGCGGCAGAAGTGCTTGAGAAAGGACGTCTGGGACCCGGGCAGATGATCGTTGTCGATCTGGCCTCAGGCAAAATTGAGAAAAACTGGCAGGTGAAAAAGAGGATTGCAGCGGCTCACCCATACGCTCAGTGGCTATCAGACGAACGACTGTCCCCAGCTCGCCAACAATTCACTGCAGAACAGACATGGACAGGCGATCGTTTGACGCAATTGCAGACAGCTTTTGGATTTGGCAAAGAAGACGTCGAAAGCACAATCAATTTCATGGCCCTCAGTGCAGCAGAGCCGGTCTTCTCAATGGGAGACGATACTCCCATTGCTGTTTTGTCCAGGCAACCGAAGGTGCTCTTTGATTATTTCAAACAGCGATTCGCGCAGGTGACTAACCCACCTATCGACCCCCTTAGAGAAAAGTTGGTGATGTCACTTGATACTCACCTGGGACGAAGAACAAATCTGCTGCACCCATCAGCGCATGCCGCACGCACGGTTCACCTGGCCAGCCCGGTTTTGAACGAGTCGGAGCTGGAAAGACTGAAGTCCATGAGGGAGCATCTGAGTTGTCGAACGCTGTCGCTCGAATATGATGTTTCGTCGGGGCTGGACGCCGCATTGACCAGGCTCTGCGAAAACGCCTTTGATGCGATTCGCGAGGGCTGCAATGTTTTGATTCTGAGCGATCGAATGAGCAGTGAGATTACGGCACAAATCCCTATCCTGCTGGCCGTCGGTGCAGTTCACCATCACTTGATCCGCCAGGGCTCACGTCTTTGTTGCTCGATAGTGGCAGACACTGGTCAATGCTGGAGCACTCACCATTTTGCTTGCTTGCTGGGATTTGGCGCCCAGGCCGTTTGCCCATACCTGGCATTGGAAAGCGTACGCGAGTGGTACTACAGCAAAAAAATACAGGATCAAGTGAAGGCGGCGCTGCAGAGTGGAGATGGTCCTGACACGCTTGCACCATTTGTTGGATTGTCCGTTCAGAAAGCGCAACTGAATTATGTTAAAGCAGCAGAAGACGGCATTCTAAAAATCATATCGAAGATGGGAATCTCGTCCCTTATGAGCTACATAGGCGCCCAGATTTTCGAATGTATTGGATTGGGCCCCCAAATAATCCAACGCTGCTTCGAAGGGTCCGCTTCGCGGCTGGGCGGCATGGAAATTGCCGACATAGAACTGGACAATAAGCGCTTTTTAGATGCGGCAATGTCGACTTCCACCCTGACCAACTTCGGTAACTTGAAATACAAGGCAGGAGGAGAATTCCACGGCAACAACCCGGAGTTAGTGCGCGCCCTGCATAAAGGACTCGGCTTGATCGGCAAATCGACCGGCAGCGAAGCGGAGAAACAAGCAGCTTTTGAAAAATACGCGTCCTTGATAGAAAAAAGAGAATCATATGCATTGAGGGACTTGATCGAATTCAAGTCGGACAGAGATCCAGTCTCACTCAACGAGGTGGAGCCCGCGCAAGAAATCGTCATGCGTTTTTGCACAGGAGGCATGTCACTGGGAGCCCTTTCCAAAGAAGCTCACGAGATCTTAGCCATAGCGATGAACCGCCTCAATGCAAAATCGAACTGCGGCGAGGGTGGTGAGGATGCTATTCGCTTTTACCCTATCAAAACGATCAATCAAGACGGCACCAGCCCTGATTTTCCCGGACTCAAACACTTGAGGCTCGGCGACTCGGCAGCATCGGCCATAAGACAGGTGGCGTCAGCTCGCTTTGGAGTCACACCGGAATACCTTGCCACAGCTCAGCAGCTGGAGATCAAAATCGCTCAAGGAGCGAAGCCGGGCGAAGGCGGGCAGTTGCCCGCGCACAAAGTCTCCGATTACATAGCCCGGCTCAGGCGAGCAAAGCCGGGTATGTCTTTGATTTCGCCCGCACCGCATCACGATATTTATTCGATCGAAGACCTTGCGCAGCTCATTTACGATCTGCGTAAGATAAATAAGTCCGCTGCCGTTTCGGTAAAATTAGTCAGCCAGATCGGTATCGGTGCAGTAGCGGCAGGCGTAGCGAAAGCCAATGCCGATATCATTCAAGTTTCGGGTCATGATGGAGGCACCGGTGCCTCACCTCTGGGATCAATCAAGAGCGCAGGTATGCCCTGGGAGCTTGGACTGGCTGAATCGCATCAAGTTTTGCTTGCCAATTCACTGCGCGATCGAATCGTATTGAGAGTGGATGGCGGACTGCGTTCGGGACGTGAGGTGGTTTTGGCCGCGATGCTGGGTGCCGAGGAATTTAGTTTTGCTTCGATTGCTTTGATTGCTTCAGGTTGCATAATGGCCAGAGTTTGCCACACGAATAATTGCCCGATCGGTATCACCAGCCAGAAAGAGGCCCTGCGCGCCAAGTTTCCCGGGACTCCGGAGCCGATCGTCGAATTTTTCCTCTTTATCGCCGAGGAAATTCGTCACACCCTGGCAGCCTTGGGCTACCGATCATTGAATGAAGTCGTAGGGCGCAGTGACTTGTTGAAGGCTCGCGAAGTTTCGCTTCCAAAATGCAAAACGCTCAATCTGGAGGCATTGCTCGCCAGCGCGCCGCCAGAAGCCAAGGCTTTCTTGCCGAGAGCAGCACATCAAGTTCACGAAACCTCACAAAGCGACGTCACCTCAATCGATGACGAATTGCTGGGCGACGAAGAGATACGCCGTGCCATTGCC
>JAYRNY010000142.1:0-1956 GCA_041911975.1 bacterium
GCCTGGTGTCAACCAAGTAAAGCTGTGTAGCGGCGCTAGCCCCTCCTCCGGTTTTGCCGTCCGACACACCTTAGAGGCTATCGGTGATCCGAATACGCCCCCCCAGCATGTCCAGCACGCAGCGGAAGTGCTGGCTGCCAACAATGCCTTGACGTTCTACGTTTACCAAAATCACAACAGGTTTTATGACTCGGGAGCGATTGATTACTTCCATCCTCTTGGTGGTCCTGCAACTGCGATTGTGTTTGCAATCGAACTTAAATGGGGCTTTGACCCATTCGATCTCGCGAGCCGTCCAAAAATTTTGGGATACTCCTATGGGGGCACTACTGGAGTTCAGCTCTCGCTAATCTTCGAAGACAGTCAGGATCGCCACGAAACCACATCAATCTCAAACAAGTACATCCAGCATGCAACAGCCCATGAGGCTGGACACCAGTTCAGCGTTCTTGCTGGTGATCTCTCGCATTCAGCGGCATTTCAGCAAGCTTGGAACATGGATCTCGCTGGAATGGCGCTGGCCAAGCCTTGCAAGTATGAAGCGCCAATAGAAAACAGCACTGAGACCACCACAAGGCACGGAATCTTTAGTTCGGCTGTGGACGCAAATGGAAATTTCATCTGTGGCTCAGACGGAGAAGGAGACAGCTCCAGCTACGGGAGTGACAACCTCACTATCCTAAAGGCGGCTTATCCGTTCTTCGACCAACCAAGCGTTAACCTCAATGAACTCTTTCCAGACATCTTTGCTTGGCGAGCTGGTTTTCCGAACTACATCGGTACTGACGGTAGCGAAATCTTCCCTAGTGAAGGTTACGAAGTAATCGGAAGTAATCGCGTCTATGATTCAAGCCAAGCACTGGTGTGCTCTGTACTTTACGTGAATACTTGGGCCGAGAGAGGCGAAAACCCGACTCCTGCGGAATTGCACGGAGTGGGATACAGCTTCCCTGCTGGAACGCAGACTGGAGTCATGCATTGTGATGGGTCTATTGAATACACAGACAACACAGGTTCATAAGCTGCATTGAATTCCTGACAGTATGAACTCGACGGCAGAGGGTAATGGCTAACATTGATCTCTGCCGTCATTTTTTTCTTGCAACAATTCAATGTTTGTCGACCGTTTATGCTCATGGCAAAGATACGGAAGCAGCGCTGAGAAGCCACCTGTTAGCGCAGGCAGAACAAAATAAACTGCCATCGGAATAAAAAGTTGCCAGGACATCCCGGTGGAAATCGCGGAAAAGTAAATGATCAATGGACTTGCGCTCAACGAGCCCCAAATCGCAAGATTCAATCTCACAAACCTAGGCCACTTAAATTTGGCAAGTCCGTTCCAAATTAGTATGGCTATTAAACCGCTCGAAAAACCCGTAGAACCGAACAGGAAAAAAAATCTGGCAAAAGGATTATTAGCTAAAGAGGCAAATGGAAACACCGTTAACACAATGCTGAAAACTATCGCTGGTATGAAAAAAGCACCTATTAAAGAGAAAGGCCAAATACCAAATTCGTAGTATGCACGCTCAATAAGAAGTCCTACTCTCTTGCTCAGGCAGATCTCAGCATTTGATGTTTGGATCAATCCTGTTCGAATCTTTTCAGTCGGTTCAGGTAAATTAGTGTCCATGTCCGAGTTATACCCATCCCTTTCCTTTCGGTAATTTTCTTTTTTACCTTGTTGATATTAGACCGGTCGGTCTATTACAGATGCCAATTTTCAGCGCCTGTGAGCCTTTTGGGATTTCGATAAAACATAACGCCCGGTTATCTGACTCTTTCTTCAGACTGAACGCAAAAACTCAAACGTAGCGGCGATTGTCGCCTTGTTGGCTTCTGAGAATTTGCGCGCCGGCATAGAAGTTGCGGCGGCGATCGCCTGGTGTGCCGTTGCCGCTGCCTGGGAAGACGAGGTATTCCACTCCGCCTCTCACACCACCAGTACGCGGGCTA
>JAYRNY010000143.1:0-3193 GCA_041911975.1 bacterium
CAGCACGCAACGATCCAAGGCAAAGACAAAGCACAGCAGCCGCATAGCGCCCTGACGCAAAACGCAGTTTTTCCGCGTCAAATTTCAAACAGCCTATTCGGCTTGCTTATCTGACGAGGGCTTATTTCCTTCCGCCGTCTTTGCTTTACCTGCGCTGTCTTTTTGATCGGATTTCAAGTTCATGACACCAAGTACTTTCACGAGCTTGGCTGACTTATCGGTGAATATTACTTCCGCTTTCAGCTTGTCACCGTAGAAGTGGTACTCAACCGGACTCTCTTTTTTGCCGGCCTTCACTTGAGAGTCATCTACCTTCGTTTCTTCCGGTGCGTTGGTGGGCAGGATCATCTTCAGCCTGGCCAGCGCGGTTTCTTTGGATACTGGAGCCTGGCTGTATACCACTCTCACTACATGAGGGTCGCCATTGACATAGCCAAGGCAATATTGACCGTTATCTTTGTCATATATGCGACTCAGATACTGAGTGACGCCACCATAAACACTCGGATCGGCTACGAAGGTCAAGATGGCACCCTTGGCTGATTCTTCCGGCAATCCCAAACGCACTCCGTCCAGATTGATTACTCCCTTGTAGCTCTGCGTGACAGTATCGGTGGTGGTGCTTCCCGACAATATAGTTAGAAGCGAGGCGGCGCAGATGGTTTGAAAGTAAAGACCGCGCTTGTTTGCCTTTTTGCTCGTATCGTTCATCCAGGTGTCTCCTGATAGTTCATCGCTTACTTGACCCAAGAGTGTAGCGCAAGAATGCCAAACCACCAGATTTTTGGACCGACTGTTATTAGTGCCTGTAATTGAATTTAGTTTTACCTTTCTGCAAATGAAGCAGCTCAAGCAACGCTAGAACTTATAGAGGGGCGAATACGCTTGTCAAGCAACGCGCTCCGGTTATAGACAGCCTGTAGAATCAATCTGACGGCTGTAAACTCCGCTAAAAGGCTGCCACGCTCAATTGGAAACTCAGCGCCAGACGACTGCCGATACGACGGCGATAATCCTCATCACAGCGTTTCTTCTAATAGGCTGTTTCGGGCGCACGGTAATTGCCGGCAAAGAGATTTCGAAACTGCCCGTTTTAGCAGCTGAAGACAACTACTACAACAACAGCTTGCGTTTCACCTATTTTCGACCACGCTTCGATCCTTCGCTGTATCAGTTTCACGTTCCTTTCCAGCTGTATGCCTCTGAGGAGATGAAACATCTCCGGCTTCCTCTGTGGAACCCCTGCTTTGGATGCGGATTTCCGACGGTAGCTGAATTGCAATATTGCACCTTTTCCCCTCTCAGAGGAGTATTTCAAGCTTCCCATCCTTATCTCTATAATCTGGGCATCGCAGTCAAATCTTTGATTGCCGCTCTAAGTATGTATGTTCTTAGCCGTTTGTTCCAGCTTTCCACTGGTGCCTCAACGTTTGCAGCCATAGCATTTGGACTGTGTCCATTCGTCATGCGTGAACTGGAACTGCCCAATGAAATCGAGTTGTTTCCTCTTATTGCCGCTGCATTTTTGTATTTCACAAAAGGTAAGAGCTTTGCCAGGACTGCAGTTTTGGGTGCCTGTACGGCCCTGGCCCTGGCGTCCATGCATCCGGAATTCTTTTTCCTGTCCATTTTAGGTTCGCTCGCAATATTGCTTTGCACTCGTGCCCTTGATGAACGAAGTTCAGCAATACAGACGGGAAAAAACATACTACTTGCAGGTGCAATCGGCATTTGCCTGGGAGCTCCTTTGCTTTTGCCGTTTTTAGAATTGGCCTCCAATGCTGATTCATACAAGTTTCATCAGTTCTTCATTCAAAAGGTCAACCTGCAAACGCTCTTGATCGGATTGATTACGCCTGTGAGTCACGGCGGCAGCGCATATCTGGGAGTTGTATCACAATTGATGGCAGTCTATGCCGTGATTGCACGATTCAAAAAAAGTCTGCGCATGGCAGTTTTAGCGATCGTTTTGTGTCTCTGGTGCAGCATCCCGGGGCCGCTTGAAACGATCAAGCTTCTTTCCGTTATTCCACCGCGCTATTTACTGGCGCCGTTTTTGCTTTCATTGACATTGCTTGCCGCGCAAGGTCTCGATGCATGCATCGAAGACGTGAAAGTGAGAAAGTGCAAAACGCTCGCCTGGGGAGCGGCAATTGCGGCGATTCTGGCGATTACTCCCTTTTTGGTGCAGAAGAGCGGTCTGGTTCTAACGGGATATGACGGCACTCTGCCATCGCCGTCGGTGACCGACAAAGAGTCAGTCATAGGTGCAGTCTCACTGGCAACATCATGCATTGCCATCGCTGCAGCTCTCTTCTTGAAGCTGCCGGGCAAAGCCATGTCGCTATTGCCTGCATTGTTGCTGGCGATCAATTTCTTGAGCCTGTCCGGATCATGCAAAATTGCCCTCGGACCGACTTTTGCATTTTCATTCAAAGCAAGCAATGCACTAAAAAAAGTACAACAAAGCGGCGAGCGCATGACCGCCATCGGTCAGTATTTTTTCTATCCGAACACATCCATGGCTTACGGCTTGAGAGACTTTCGCCACACTGGTCCCCTGGTTCCCAAATGGATGAGGGCTTTGGCAGAACTGAGCTGGGCTTCTGAGCCTGAGGAAAAAATTGCTACCAAGCACCCGGATTTTTTCCTCTCGACAAAAATCGACGCTGCCAGCGTCAAGTATGTAATCAGCCGCTGGCCCTGTTACAGCAGAGCTGATAAACCGCTTGCCTACAAGCCTTTTGCCATTTTCTCGAATGGTCCTCTGCAACTCACCGATGGAATGACTTTGAAGGATGCTCGTTATCTCCTTTCCCGCAATGGAGAATTGTTTGCCAGTTTCGACTGGCAGTTAAACCCGGTTTCCACTGCTTATGTGGCATCAGAAATTGACGTCGTCGATGAGGCAGGGAACTTGCTTGCTCAAGGAACAAGAACAGTGGTAGGCAGGAGGGGTGCATCTTTTGCGACAAGGAACTTGTCAATTCAAATACCGGAATTCATTAAGCGTGAAGGCAACGTCTATTTAATTCTACGCATCTACAGTGCCTTAAGCGAGGGCATGCTGAGAATCACGCACCCGTCTGTGCCAGTGCGCGCACTGGGCGTCGATCTGCTGAAAATATCCCCTCAAGAAACTGACTTCAAGGATCTGAGCAAGGCGAGACTGAGATTCATCTGCGAAGACGAG
>JAYRNY010000144.1:0-3825 GCA_041911975.1 bacterium
CTGAGAGCCCTCTCGTTGATTAGCTTTACGGCATCCTGGCACAACTTTGCCGCTAAGCCTGTTTTACCTTGCTCCAGCGCAATCTCTCCTCGCCTCACATAGTAAGAGGCAAGGGCCGGATTGGTTTTCGAAGTTGCTTTTTCAATCAATTCCATGCCATCGGCAAGCAGCCGATCGGCTTCCTGATACAGCCCGCTGCGCGCCATTGCATCCGCCGCCTGGCGGCAGCTCACGGACGCATCGAGCGGCGATTTTGTCTTCTCCAATTCAAGCGCATGAGAGAGCACTGCATTGCGGCAGCTTTCAAACTTTTCCGGCTTGCCTTCCAAGTGCGCCACATCCATCATGCCTATCAGAAGAGGCAGGCGAAAACTCTCCAGCTTCTGGTTGTGTGTCTTTTCGATGCCACTGTGAAATTGAGCTTCGGCGCCCGCCGTGTCCTTCTTCATCAGGCACAGGCGCCCGCGCCTGAGCCAGGTCGACATTTGAATGAGGTCCTTATTGTCGGCGTCTGCAATCTTGGGGATAGCCTTATCCGCTTTATCCAGATAATCTTCGGCTTCCTTGATGTTTCCTTCCTCAAGAGCTAGATCGGTCATCGACATAAGCAGAGTGGGAGATGGATACAACTTCCAAATTTTGTCGAAGATTTTGTGCGCCTTGTCCGGTCTGCCGCGCCTTACTTCAAGCCCGGCCAGCTCCTGCAGCATTCCTATGGCGCCCATATCATCGCGAATTTCTTCATCATGCTTGCCGTCCAAGATTTCCTGGAGAGGCAAAACTTCCAGATAATTCTGCTCGGCATCGGTCAATCTTCCCCAGCGCACATTGTTCTGCGCCATCTTTACTAGAAATCCGTTTTCTTCAGTCTTCAAATTAGGGCTGTATTTGCGCAAGAACTGCAGACCAGCAGAGAGAAGACTGTCAGCCAATTCGTAGCGAGCCAGGTAGCTGAGATAGGAGGCGATGGTCGGAACACATTGCGCCGTGTATTTGAGCGCCATTTGTCCAGTAAGGACTGTCATCGTCAACCAGAGAACGATGATCACTCGACGAGAAACAGTAGCTCCGCGAAAGCGCCCCTTCCACTCGGCATAGTCGAGCAAACGACCGGTGGTTGCCAGTCGTTCTGCATAATTCTCCAAACTCGGACCAACCAGAAAAGAGGCCCATAGACCTGCTTTCTTCGAAAGTTCTGCCACGTCGTAATAGGTTTTTTCCGCTTCTTCGACCTTACCTTGAAGCAGCAGCGCGTCTGCCAATTTGCCCTTCGGACCCATTACCAGAAGCCACTTTGGTCCGGGCAGCTTGTCCCGCCAGGCAAGCTCCATACGCGCCATGCGCTCCAATCCGGAGTAATAGCCGACCAGCACGAACAGCTTTTCAGGCAAACTCGAAGCCGCCATCAAAAACACGCTGGCACTGAGAATGGCCGGATAGATCGAAAAGAAAAGCAAATCGTTGAAATCCGCTCCCATCTTGCTTGCAAAGTAGCCGCCAATGGTGAAGTCGGCAAAGAAAAGCAGGCTGGCAGCCGAGAGTATTGCCGCTGCAGCAAATGAGAGAAATCGCCAGAGTATTACGAATGATCCGCGCATCTCATTAATTAGACACGAAAACGGACGCAAAGTGGAGATTTGGCACTTGACTGCCTGTAGTGCCAATGTCCCCAGAAGCGGCGCATGCGCTGCACTGGCAAGGAGCCCCTTGCGACTCGCCTACCTGATTGCTCCCCCGGGTTATAATTGGCAATGAACGCGGGGATATAGCTCAGTTGGTAGAGCGCACGGATCGCACCCGTGAGGCCTGGGGTTCGAATCCCCATATCTCCAAATTTTGAAATCAAATACCGGCGCACCATGTGTGGTGCTGCGTGATTGAGTGGTTGCCGATCGCTGTTTATGGCGCTGTCTAACGTCCTGTTTTTAGGGGAATGCGCCCACCAACAGGATTTACCGCTCCACCGGTGCCGCCGCCTGTTGCAGGCAAACGCCCACCACCCAGCGCAGATCTGCCCGCATTGATGACTGGAGTCACCTGTTTCACAATGCCTGCACCAGCAGCGGCGGGTATGCGAACTCCTGCTGCGGTCCCGGTTTTGAGCCCGCCCAGCACACCCGGAAGGTTGACGCCTGAAACACCATTACCGGTGACACCGGGAATTCTTCCTGCACCGGGAAGCCCTACAGCACCAGGAATCTTGCCGGGAAGTCCCACAACACCGGGCAGAACGGAACCGGCGCCAGGCAAGCGGTTGAGTCCAGGAAGCGATCCAGCTCTCTGCAATATGGCACCTGGCAATCCAGCGCCTGGAAGCCCTGTTGCTCCGGGCAAGCTTGCGCCACCACCTGAGCCACCCGGCAATGATCTGACGGTGGCATTTCCTACTCCTCCCACTCCAGCTGGATTGAACCTGGGAGCAAGATTTTGATTGAGTTCGGCACCGACGCCTCTGTTCAGATTGGCGTTCAAATCGGTTTGAACACCCGCAGCGGCGCCAATTCCATTGCCTCCATTAATGGCGTTATCGACGTTTTGCAAAACGGGAACATCAATGATCTTGTCGTCTTTCTTGCCGGAGCCCTGCGAGCCTCCTGAGCCTCCCGACGTTGAACGATTGTTAGTAGTGGACTGTCCACCCTGCCGGCTGCCATCGGAATTTGTGCCGGAAGAGTTGCCAGAGCCAGAGCCAGAGCCCGAACCGGAGCCGGAGCCGGAGCCGGAACTGGAAGAGCCAGTCGATGAACCACCGGAATTTTTTGTGCCAGAGAATTTCCCGATGCCCAAAGATTCTTGCTGACCGTTGGTCAGATCGGTCGTGGGATTGATCTCCACAATACCAGTGGGGTCATTGTTTCCCAAATACCCGCCGACGACAAAGAACTTGCCTCCGTCCTGAACAACAGTGCCCAATCCGCCGGCCAGCTTGCCGACTACCTGCGCACCTTCTGTAATGCCTGCTTGCTGCAGTGCATCGAGTCCTGTGTTGAGTGCACTCTGCAAATCTTTCAAACCAACACCACGAAGATTGCCGGGGTTGAGAATTTGTTGCGATCCAGGTCCGTTCAATTTGCCGGCAGGACCTGCGCCAATGTTGGTGTTGACGTTGGCATTGACGCTATTGCCGGTGTTCACATTGGTATTGATTGACTGTCCAGGTCCCGTGCCGGAGTTTTGGTTGCCTGCACCAGTAACGGCATTGACTGCATTTGTATTAACCACTCCAGCATTCACGCCTCGGTTAGTCGTATTGGTGACCTTGGGGGCAGTGTTCACCGGGTTGTTTTGCGCACATGCCGAATGCGCGATCGAAAGACTGAGCGCCAAACAGATAGAAACCAAAACTACTCGACTGCCATTCGCTGTCATAATTTGTCCTCGATCGGGGTTCATTTCGCGCGCAATGATCTTACGACACTGGCGGTCAAATACACCGTACCCGGGATGTCGTCAACTTCATACGCTCACAGAGCGCACAGCAAAGAGTTAAGGCGCGCAGACCGAAAGCTTGGCGAAAGCTACAACACTTTCAGTTTCCTTTGCGATACAAACGGACCTTGTCGAGATAGCGCTCCTTAGTGCCATTTGTAGAGCCGGAGCAAAAGCTGATTCTTGTTGTCTGGGGAGTTGCGACAAACTCATATGTTTCTGTGTTCCAAACATTGGCAGCGAGCGCGTAAGCTTTGCGCCAATTGGTGTTATCGACTGAGTACATCAGGACCGGGTCATTATCAAGCGTCTCGGCTGTTGTATCAAACATCAATACATAACGCTTCCCTTCATTCAAGGATACGGGGTGCTCGATCTGTCCGGTGCCACCAAGAC
>JAYRNY010000145.1:0-2479 GCA_041911975.1 bacterium
ATGCTCAAAGCGCTGAATGAAACACCACAATTCTGGCGCGAGTGCATGATGTGGACAATTGGGCGAAGCGTGGCTGTGGCGTGCTTCCTCATCGGCTATTTTCTGCCCATGTACTTCGCCGGGAAATTGGAACACGCAAACGTCATGGAGTATGAAGGCGCTGCCGAACATGCCAGCCATCTCGGCTTGGACCGCTTCATTCCGGAGTTGCACCACATGTCCAAAACTGAGCGCGAGCACGAAGTTTTCTTCAGCTCGAAAGCGCTGAATCATCCGTTGCTGCCGCTCGTGAAGGCGATCTTCCGCTGGGACCCCCACGAAGTTCTTGCGATTGAACCCAAACTGTAAAGCCGGCGTATGTATCGCCTGCTATTAACCTTTATGCGGATTCAATTTTTGAATTCAGTGTTGCAACTGGTCCAAGCAGCGCGAAAATCGTGCAAGCAACAAGATAGAGAGTCGCTGCCACTGCCAGAATTGCATTGATGCCTATCGCTTGACCGAGGAAGACGAAGATTGCTGAGCCGAGAGCGTTGAAGCTTGAGCTCACGCCCCACATCCACGGCACGAGATTGGAATTGGTTCTTTTGACCGCCTCCATTCCCAGCGAGACTGGTATACCAGTGACAACAGACATGGCGAATGTGATGGCAGCACAGACAGCGACGCGTGCTTCAAATGGAAGCGACAAGAGTGAAGAAAGGGTGCTGGAGAGGCATGCGAATGCTGCGAGAAGCATCAGGCAAAGACCAGCACCGGCTATGAGAAACGATAAGCGCTTGATTGGCAAAAGCCCGGCCACAAATGCGCCTAGTGAATAGCCGCCCAGGACGGCTACCAGTACGACAGCAAGTGAGTACGTTGGCCCGCCGACAAATATTGAGCACAGCTGGATGATCGCTACTTCGAAAAGGAGAAACGCAAAGCCGCTTATCGAGAAGAACGCGAGATCCGCCACGACTGTCTTTGAAAGCACTTTGCGGCCCAATCTTACTATCGGCAGGAATGCCAGAATCAGCGCCAATACCAGCGTGATGTAGACTGCCAGCGTTGTCTCCGACACCCACCGATATGAGCCTATGACGCTCTGAGTTCGTGCGATTTGATAAAAGTAAGGCTTGTCGTCGGTCGCCGGGACGACATTGAATTGGTATTCAGCAAGCAAAGTCTTGCGCTCTTCCGCATTTGCATAAGCCAGCTTTTGATATATCTCTTCCTCCGGAGCGACGCCGGGCGACGCCGTAGTTTTTCTGCCTGGATCGAACACGAGCGCATTTCCGTTTTCTTTGCACCATTGTCTGATCCGCTGAAGTTCCGGTTCGGTAAACGGTGTCTGTTTGAGAACTGTGTCAGTCCACTCGTTGCCAATCACGACCACATGTTCCCATGGTTTTTCAACGCCCATCTCACGCAAAAACTCAAGATACGTGACGAACATGCGCAGCCCCAATTGCGGGGGTTGGAAGCGCCAGTGTGTGAGCGAGAGCAAGCCGTCCGGCTTAAGGAGTTTGCAGTAGCTTCGGACAGCATCTATTGTGTAGAGATAGTTGTCGGAATTAGCTAGCGCACCGGATGCCACCGCCGTCAGTGTGTCCACACCACTGGCTTGAATGACATCATAAAGGTGATCTTGCTTTGTCGAAGCAAAGTGACGTGCTTCTTTGTTGTAGATCGTCACTTTCGTTTTGTCATTGCCCTGCAGCCACGGCTGGTAGCGAGAACCTTCCGGATCACCCTGCCCGAGCAGCAAATGCTTGTAGGTCGATGGGTTGAGTTCCAGCACGTTGACTTTCGGAATGCCGAAGTATTTAGCGATGATGATGTCGATGCCGCCACCGCCGCCAATTATTAGAACGTCTTTTGTTTCCGGCTTCAAAATATATGGGGTTGCCCACAGTATGTTTTTGAAAAACGGATGATCCTTAATTTCTCCGTTGGCTGCGAATTGCCTGGTCGGCGCGCTGCCGTCGACTACGACCAGGCGGCCTTCCATTTTGGGTCTTGCAGCAGTCAGCAGATGTCCATACAACAAGATGTAGTTGTTGGTGAGTGCAGTGCCGGAGGCGTCAATTCGCGCGAGCGGGTTCCAATATGTTTGCTGGATCCCATGGAATATGTTCTTGAATGATTCTCGAAGATCAGGTTCTTTGTGTGAGCGAATGTCGAACCCGTACTCCTTTAGTGCCCAGTTCGGGTACGCGAAAAGCAAAGCTGTTGCAAGGATAAAGCCGCCGGACCACATGCCGATTGCGCGTTTGGAAATGCCGCCTGCCGCTTTTTGAAACGCCAGAAAACCTAGAAATCCGAGAGCCGAAGCTGCGGCAATCGCGCCGTAGCCGCCCAGCAATTCCAGCAATGCGGGGGTAAGCGCTGCCGCTATCGCTGCTGCTGCAAGGTCAAAAAAGTAAACGCGAGTGGCAGGAATGCTGCTATTTGCCGGAACTCGATTTATGCACAAGCCGGCAAAGAAAAATGGGAA
>JAYRNY010000146.1:0-3430 GCA_041911975.1 bacterium
TGGTCTTCGTTGAGATGGGTGATGAAGTCGACTTCCGCATTGACGAATTTACGAGCATCGTCGATTTTGGTGATGACCTCCTCCGCCTTCACGTCGAAGATGCGACCGAAGCCGCCGACGACGTGACCGCCATCCACGACCATCCGGTAGTAACCGAAGTCGTGAATGGCCTCGTAGACATGCGCATCCGGCTGGCGAGCCTTGTAACGACGGATGTCTTCGGGGTCGGTGGTAGGAACGATGGTGCCGGTCAGCATCAGCCGTCCGTTCGCCAGCGGATTGCCCTGACCGCGCTCGTCAACCATGAGCGAGATGCGATTGTCGCGCAGAAGATTCTTCGTGTGCACCGCCAGAGTCGAGATGAGAAGCAACGGTGAGCCGTCATGAGCGGTTGCGACATTGACGAGCGAAACGAAGGGGGAGCCGCTTGGCATCAGGGTGCCCAGCGATGCGACACGCGCTTCGCGGAGCAGCTTCTTGGCGCCTGCCGCATTGCTAGCTTTGCGTGGTTTCATGGATTTTCTCCTATGCCACTGTTTATCTGGGTGACGACAACCGTGGTCTACGTTGTCGAGCCCGTATGCCTGCAAACAAGTATTGGACGTGATTCCACGTTTTTTCGTTCTTTCATTCGCACAGCGCGTGCTGAGCTGGTGAGAATGTGATGAAACAGAAATGCGTGGTTTTTCGAGTCCTAGAAATTCAGAAAAAAGAGAAGTCTCAACCTAGCAATCTCATAGCTTCATTCCAACACTTAGTAATTAAGGCTTCCTCGCCTGACAACCGGTCTCTGTGCGGGCCATCGCAGGCCGTTCGTGCCATTCATCGAATCTGTAGAAAACCTGAAGGCTGGGTCTTAGAGCCGATTTAGTCAAACATGAATGGCGTCGCTCACGCGAAGATAATACAAAGTTTCAGGGTCGGGCTTAGTGTCCGACCCTGACTCGATCATCTTGCCTTCTGAAAGCGGGCAAAGATTTGCTTAGCGAGGAATGTACCCCAGGGCGCGGGCGATGCCGAGGTCTCGCGAGGCCAGTTCGTATTTCCCAAGCATTCTGTATGTGCGACCTCTATCCCAGTACACCGAGGCGAAACGCGGGTCGATATTGATTGACTTGGTGTAGCACACGATTGCTTGCGGGTATTTGGACAGATAGGCGTACACGGAACCAAGGTTGCGCCAGGCGTCTTTGTCGGATGGTTTCAACGCAGTGGCTTTGAGCAGATCCGCTTGAGCCTGGGGATATTTCTCCAAAGCCGCATAGCAGGCGCCCCGATTGACATATGCTTGAGCGCATTTTGGGTCGAGAGCTATTGCCTTGGTAGTGTCCGTAATACCATCTTGATACTGCTCGCGGAACATGTAGAGTGCGCCTCGCTGAGAGTAGAGCGTGGCATTCTTGGGATCGATGGCCAGACCGCGCAGGCAGTCTTGAAAGGCTTCGTTCTGCCGTTTTAACGCAACCAGATACTCTACTCTGTGCGAATAAGAAGTGGCCAATTTTGGTTCTAATTCGACAATTTTGTTTGCATCGTAAAGCGCATCGGAATAGCGCGTCATGAGCATGTTGAGTTCACTTCTGTTCCAGTATGCAGATACGTTGCGCGGGTTTTCTCTCACGCATTTCGACATCACGTCCAGGGCTTTGTCCCAGCGCTGCCTGCAGCCGTAGGTCTGCGCCAGAGCGACGTATCCATCGATGAAGTGTGGCGCTATTTCTATTGCTTTGGTCAAGTCATTGATTGGTTTGTCGTTTTTCTGATCGCGCAACAGCTGCCCACGCACGTAATAGGCTATGAAAGAGGGATCGTTGGCGATGCCTGTCTCCGCATCTTTCATCGCCTGAGGCTTTTGTTTCATCTCGAAGAACGTAATTGCTCTTACAGAGTAGGCCAGTCCTTGTTTTGGATTGAGGGTGATACTGCGCCCGGCGTTGACTATTGCCTGGGTGTAGTCCTTGTTCATATTGTCGAACTGCGCTTGCCGCGCGTAGGCGGTGTCAAGCTTGGGATTGAGTTTGATGGCAAGATCGATGTCTTTTTTGGCTTGTTGTTTTTTGGCGAGGAACAAGTAGCAGCCGGCGCGATCGCTGAGCAATTGGGGCTGGTTCGGCTTTTCCTTGAGCGCGCAGTTGAACTGATTGATAGCACCCTGAAAGTCGCCTTTGCTCATCAATTGTGATGCTAATTCAGTCGGCGTGAGCGCTGTTTGGGGAGATGGCGCTGGTTGTGTCGCAGAGCCGTCTTTAGATTGAGTGGCCGCGGGAGTTTCCCTGGCAGAAGTTGCGGTGCCTGAAAGCGCAGCCAACTGCTCGTCGTCGGCAAGGGATTTCTCCTTGTTTCCTGATTCGCTGTAGGCGCGCGAACGACCTTTGAGAGCCTGAGCATTCTTCGGATCTTTTTCCAGGCAAGTGGTGAATGTTTCTATTGCAGAAAACCATAAGTTCTCGGCGAGCTGTTTTTGACCCAGAGAAAGCAATTCTTCCGTGGTCATTTCGGACGAGCCGGAATTGTTGTCCGGAGCGGGCAGAGTGTCCGCTGCCGCTTGCGAGTTGGGAACGGCTTGTGCGGCAAGGATTGTGCCGCAGAAAAGCGGGATCAACATAGCGCAGAAAGCAGCTCGGAATATGAAACGGCTTTGAATGCGCTTGCGTTGTTCTTTAGCTGGGCTCGAATTATTGTCGGGACGCGAATGGCTGGCAAAATTCATGCTGAGCTCCTTGGAAAATGCACTGCATTTTCCAGACGGGGATTGGTCTTACAGCGTGTGAGGGAGAGGGATGGTCTGCAATTTGATGCCATCATAGCGGTTTCGCTTGACAACTACCTGCAAATTCACCAAGCATTAACATCGCCACAGAACAGCGCTCAAGCCAGGATCTGCACTTTTGTCTCTTGCGACATAGTTTAGTAGGGTGGGTGGAAAAGAAAAAACTGGTGGATGAAGTGGTTAGCTCCATCCACCAGCCAGGCAATTCTAGCTGTGAGTCAGAAGAACCTGCAGGGTCACATACAATGCGACCGTTCCGTGGGACTTTGTCATGCCAGGCATGTCTTGCGGACGTGCAAGGCATGCAAATCCTTAGCGAGTGCTGCCGCCGAAGCGGGTGCCCAGGTAGGCACCGCCACCGAGCAGCAGGCCCATAATCGCCACGCCGACGAGCGTGCCGAGCGAGAGACCGGCGAACGTGCCGAGCACCAGGCTGATGACGATGTTGAACACGCCATAGCCGACGCCCGTGCCGAAGCTCGACAAGAAGGTGGGCTCACGCTTCAGGTGAACCAGCGCATAGAAGGCGCCGAAGATGACGCCCGTCACCACCGACTGGATGAGCAGCGGGACGATCGGCAGGACGCCGACGGCCAGCATGAACAGCACGGCGCTGAACAGCAAAGTGGCGATCGCAGAGCCGGCGGCGCTGCGCGCGAA
>JAYRNY010000147.1:0-3389 GCA_041911975.1 bacterium
AGGCAATCGCTAACAATCGTCGGTTGGCTCATCTCTGGCTCATTTCTTGGATTTCAAACGGTTTGGATTGCGCCACGTGATGCATGGCACGCCCCCACTCCGAATCCATAATTGTAAAATATGCTGACTTTCCTGACTGAGTTTTTCTCTAAATGCCTGACATTACGCAACTTGTAATCGCACTCGTCGCCGTGGGCGCGACCATCATCGCGCTTAAGGCAATGCGCGGGCGGGGCGGCAAGGGCAATGATAGAGCGCAAATTGAGTCGCTGCTCAGCTCTGCCCTATTGCAGCAACATGCCGGTAACAACGAGGAAGCGCTGCAAAACTACGAACGGGCGATGAGATTGCTCGAATACCCGGAAAACCACGACGATGCAAAGCTGGCGACCTGCTACATCCACCTGGCGGAGATATACGAGCGCTTGACGAACTTCCCTGCATCGAGAGACATGCGCGAAAAGCTCATAACACTGTGGACGAAACAGCTCAAGACTGGCGACCCGATTGCTATCGTCGACATCGACTTTGCCATGACGCACAACACGTTTGGCTCAGGAACACCACAGGTGCTGGAGTTTTACGACAAAGTCATTCTGCTCAAAGAAAAGCAGCTTGGTCCGAAAAGCTCCGGGGTGGCGGATTCATATTTGATTAAGGCGAAGCTTTTGCGCGTAATCGGCGAGAAAGAAAGCGCTGAGCTGGCTGAGCGCAAGGCGGCTGAAATTCGACCCGCGAATTAATCCCAAGGTCCTGCTAATTCGGTCAAAGAATTCGTTCGGTACACTGCAGCCACCACTTGACATTACTGTACTAAAGAAATTTATGTTCAGAAGTTAAAGCGTTATCGCTTTAACTTCAAGCCCAGACCACTTTACTTTCGCCCAGATGCCAAGCACGCGACCTCAAAAATTCCACCTGGCAAGTACCGAAAGGACGTTGTAGACTCAATTCCTCTTTTTTTCTGTGAGACGAGTCCTTTTTTGTGTAAGACGAGTCGTCTCACGTCTGTCTCAGGAGCACATTACATGTACAAGGGAATTCTGACTTCCTTAGCGATCGCTGCAGTTGTCGCGTCATCTTTCTCGGCACCACAGGTGGCATCAGCAAAGGGCGATAAGTTTCCGGGCGTTTCGGACCACATAAAAGTGCAAGCTGAGCCGCGTGTCGTTTATGAGTGCATTCGCGAGCTGCGATATAAACCGGGCTCGAATGTCAAAGAGCTGAAGGCGTGCGACCAGGAAGCAACCCTGGAAGAGCATTTCAGTGATTTGCCGATAGTCAAGACAGCTAAGTGCACATATGTAGAGAAGTATGTTCGCGACAAAGAAGTCGCATATAAGATGGTCAGCTCCGACAAGTTTAAGGCATTCGAAGGCAAGTGGGAATTGCTCGAACTGCCGGAAGAAAAGGCAACCGACGTTTCGCTCAAGTCATTTGTGTTGCTCGATCTGCCGGTGCCGTTCTTGCGCCAGCTCACCAACACGCAGACGATAAAGGGCGTCAAGGATCGTCTCGCCGAAGTGAAGAAATTGGCTGAAGCAAAATCGACAGCTTCGAGCGGCAACACGAAGTAAATCAATTCGAACGCATGGCGTCGCCTCTGCATTACTTCTTCGGCATGAAGCGGAAGATCTTGTACGGCGTCAGTGGCTTATTGCCCATATTTATTTGTGAGCACGTGACGTAAATATATCCGTCACCGCGCATGGCGAGCGAATCCGGCCAGATCAATTGCGAGTCCTTGATCGCGGTTTCTAACACCTTATTAGCGGCTGCGGGGTTGACTCTTTTGATCGAGTTGTCTTCAATCGACGTGATGTACAAAAATCCATCGGCACCAAATTCGATACCATCAGCAACACACGTTTCCATAACTTTTTCGACTTTGGCATTCAGATCTTTGGCGGACAACTTCTCGTTACGCAGTTCCTTCGTCGCGATGCGATAGAGCGTTTTACCAGTCAGAGCCTGGTAATACAGATAATCGCCGGTCTTATCGAGAGCAATACCGTCAGAGTGTACCTTGCGCACCTGCCCATCTGATTGAACACCCCAGCGCTTTCCATCAATCATGATTTTGATGTTTTCGGCTTTGACCGAAGGACTCGTATCAAGCACTCTACGCGCATTCCCACTGCGCAAATCGAGCAGCACGATCGCACCCAAACCGGAGTCGGTCATGTATGCGACCTGCCTCTTTGTGTCCACCCGAACGTCGTTCAAATAGCTGTTTTGGGGCGCAGCTGCGGGGTCAAGCGGGTATACCTTCTCCACTCGATTGCTGCCTAGATTTACCTTTACTAGCTTTGGTCCATCGACAATTGGTCCCTGAAATCTCGGCGCCGCAGGGTCGAGTATCCAGAGATTTCCGTTGCTATCGCAATAAACAGACTGCACGCACACGAATTCATTGCCAGTAACCTTCGAGCCTTGAATCCACTCGTTCCACTTTTTGTCAGGAAAAGCGCTCACCGAGCCAGAAGGCAGCAATTCGCCCGCAGAGATGGGCACGGCGTCAGACCAGCGCGGATAGCAAACAAAGACTCGATTCTTCTTGGAGACTGCGACTCCCGTCCATTGATTCTTCGACTTTGCAATTTCGGTCAGCTCGCCAGTGGAAACCTTGGGAATTGAAGCGGTCGCCGGCGTCGAGCCTTTCGGCGCGCCCTTCTGTGCCGCAGCGTCCATTCCAGGCTGTCCGGGCTTTGTCGCGGCTGGCTTTGCAGCGCCTGACTTCTGTGCAAAAACGGGCGATATATGCACGTTCATGCCAATGCTGGCGCAAACGATTGCCGTAATAATCGAGGCAGCTTTCATCTTGACTCCCCAGGTGGTCCTCAGCTTTTATAGCAGTTTTTGTGATTCATCGTCCACACGGCCAAGCTTGTAGGCGCGGCATATAGAATGCCTTGACTCAACCAATGCAGCTGCGGTAATTTCGCCGCCCCTATGCCAATCCACCTGTGTAAGAGGGGCGGCTTACATGCCGCCCGAAGCCGGCTGCCAGCTGGCGCGTCCATCGTTTCACTACTAAAGCGGAAACCAAAACCACAACTTAGACGCAGGTTGTCCGCCGAGTTTTTCATAGAATTTAATCGCGCCCGTGTTGTCAGATGGCGTCATCAGGCGCATCGTGGAGTAGCCCAAGCGCTTCGCCTCGACCTTCACTTTCTCCATCAGCGCCTTGCCGATTGAAGCGCCGCGCAGATTCTCCCGCAGAAAGAGCGCATCCACCGACATATGCGGCTCGCCGTACCAGCTGTCGTACTGGCTCATGAATGTGCAATAGCCCTGCACGCCATCTTCGGTTTCAACGACCAGGCAAGTAAAAGGTTGCGGATCAGCGGATAAACATGCGCGAATCTTTTCGAGCTTACCTTCAGAAT
>JAYRNY010000148.1:0-14671 GCA_041911975.1 bacterium
ACATCTGCGATTCAATGAGAGCTACAGCCTGGCAGGCAATGGCCATTCCTTCGCCGATTGGACCAAGGCGTTCCATTGTTTTGCTCTTGATGCTCACCTGGTCGATTTCAACGCGCATCGCTTTGGCGAGAATCTGGCGCATAGCGCTGTAGTGCGGCGACAGTTTAGGTGCTTCGCAGATTATGGTGGCATCGACGTTTTGAACGTAGAACATTTTTCCGTCCAGCAAGTCTATGACGTGTTTCAAAAAATCGATGCTGTTCGCGCCTTTATGCTTTTCGTCTCCGGGCGGAAAGTGAACTCCAATATCGCCAAGGCATGCGGCTCCCAGGAGCGCATCGACAATTGCGTGGGTGAGAGCGTCGCCATCCGAATGACCTTCGAGCCCCTTTTCGAACGGTATGGTCACTCCGCCGAGGATAAGCGGTTGCCCCTCCACCAAGCGGTGAATGTCGAATCCTGTCCCAACTCGAATGTCTTCTGCCATCGGCGTTTACCCATTCACCTGTATCTGTATATTAATGCGCTCAGTCAGCGATTTCGATGATGACGTGATCGGTTTCCACAGTGTCGCCTTGTTTTGCATTGATAGCGGAAACTTTGCCGGCTTTTGGCGCCGTGAGCTCGGATTCCATCTTCATAGCTTCGAATATGAGCAGCTTTTGCCCCTGAGTGACTGGTGCGCCGACTTCAACAAGCAACTCTTTGACGACGCCGTGCATCGGGGCTTTTACTCGACCGGAGGAGGATCCCTTTCCGGCTTTAGCGGCGCCCGGGCGTTCCATCGAGCGGGAGGAAGTTTTCTGGGCCGCAGGTGCACCGGCTCTTGCGACTGGAGCACCGGGAGCTACCAGTTCGTGAACGGCAACCTTATACATTTTTTTGTCTACTTCGACTTCGAAGTTGAAGGGTCCGACCTTTTCATGAACGGCTGTTCCGTGGCCATTGTTGGATGCAGGTGCAGAGCCGGAAGCAGTTACGCTCGTGACTGCCGGCACCGCGGCCGGTGCTGCCGGTTTCGGTGCTTTGGCGATAAAGTCTTTCATGAATTCGGTTTCGACATATGTCGTATACGTTTCCATGTTTATGAACTTGGGATCGTCCAGCTCGGCTAAATGGAAAGGAATTGTGGTCGCCACTCCTTCAATCTTGAATTCGCTGAGCGCCAGTTTCATCCTGTCGATTGCTTCTTTTCTGTCACGGCCCCAAACGACCAGCTTGGCCAGAAGAGAGTCGTAGAAGGGCAAAATTTGATATCCGCTGTAGCAGGCGCTGTCTACGCGCACCCAGGGCATACGTGGCTCAGCAAAGTTCTTCACTGTGCCCGGTGCAGGCATGAAGTTCTTGAATGGATCTTCAGCATTGATGCGGCACTCTATTGAATGCCCGCGGAAGCTCACTTCTTCCTGTTTCACGCTCAGCTTTTCGCCATCGGCAATGCGGATTTGCTCTTTGACGATGTCTATGCCGGTCACGTATTCGGTGACAGGATGTTCTACTTGCACGCGCGTGTTGACTTCGAGGAAGTAGAACTCTTTGCCTGCAACAAGCAGTTCAAATGTCCCTGCCGATGTGTAGCCGAGTGATTTTGCGCCTTTGACGGAGGCAGCCAGCAAGCTCTCTCTGACTTTGGGATCGAGTTTTGCCGCCGGCGACTCCTCGATCAATTTTTGATGGCGGCGTTGAGTGGAGCAATCGCGTTCGCCCAGGTGGATGACGTTGCCGTGTTCGTCTGCCAGGATCTGTACTTCCACATGGCGCGGGTGGTCCAGATATTTTTCGACATAGACTTCGCCGCTGCCAAAATAGCTAGCGCCTTCGCGCTGGGCAGCAGCAAAGGCGGTTTCCGCTTCTTGTTCCGTGCGAACCACTTTGAGCCCGCGCCCGCCGCCTCCGGCACTTGCCTTGATGGCGATTGGATAGCCATACTTGGCGCCCAGTTTCTTCACTTCATCAGCCGAGCCGACCGGATCTGTCGTGCCTGGGACGACCGGCACTCCTGCTGCTTCCATTGCCCGTCTCGATTCTACTTTCGAGCCCATGCGGTGGATGATGTCCGGTTTGGGCCCGATAAACTTGATGCCGGCCTCGCCGCAACTTCTGGCGAATTCTGGGTTTTCCGATAGGAAACCATAACCCGGGTGGATGGCGTCGGCGCCGCACTTTTTGGCTATCTCCACAACTTGAGCGCTATCCAGATAAACCTTTTGGGGTTGACCATCCAACTGAAAGGCTTCATCTGCCAGGCTGACATGGCGGCTCAGTTTGTCCGGCTCGGAATAAATGGCGACGGTTTTAATACCCATCTCGCGGCAGGCGGTAATAACGCGCACTGCAATTTCCGAGCGATTGGCGATGAGAACTTTCTTGATCATGACGGCTGGAGTTTCCTCTTTAGTTGTCCGGTTTATCCGCAGGTTACCTGGCGAGACCTCAAACCCTACCAAAAAATGAAGTCATTACTTCAATTCGAAATGTTATTCAAATGGAATTCAAAATGTTGCGTTATTGTCAAGCGCGTAAAATCTGGGCGAAAAATGCCTGTTGCCCACAGTTCATGCACTGTTTGCGCCAAGTACCCGGCAATTTTGAGGATGGTAGGATCTGTCCTTGTAGCCGATTTCTGGAGGGTGCAAAGGTAATGGCAACCGGATCAGGTATAACAACTGTATTCATAGCCGGCAGCGGATTCATGGGTACAGGCATCGCTTTTTTGATCGCCACTCGCACAAAAGCGAAGGTTTATATCTACGATATTTCCAAAGCATCGCTCAGAAAAGCCAACGAGACTCTCGAAAAATACGGCAGGCAGTCGCTGGAAAGGAAGATTTTAGATCCCGAGGATCTTGCCGACGCTCAAAAGAGAATTGTTTCGACCGAGCGCTTGCAAGATGCGGTTTATTGCGACCTGGTGATTGAGGCGATTGCCGAAGATCTCGGAGTCAAGCAAACGCTGTTCAAAGAGCTGGATGAGATTTGCGAGAAGAAAACTATTTTTGCTTCCAACACGAGCTCCCTGTCGATTACTTCAATCGCAGCTGTAACAAAGAGATCCGACCGGGTCATGGGCATGCATTTTTTCTCGCCTGCCCATGTAATGAAACTGGTGGAGCTGATTCCCGGGTTTGACACTTCTGATGCCACAATTGCGACAGTGACGAAGTTTGGCGATGAGCTGGGAAAGACTATGATCAGCTCAAAAGATATGCCGGGCTTTATCACGACCCGCCTGGGATTGTGTTTGATAAACGAAGCGGCCTTTGCGCTTATGGAAGGACTCTCCACGGCGCAAGATATCGACCAGGGAATGAAACTCGGATACAACCATCCGATGGGGCCGCTTGAATTAGGCGATTTTGTCGGGCTGGATATTGTTTTGCATGTAATGGAAGTCTTGCAGGAAGGGTTCGGCGATCCAAAATACCGTCCTTGCCCGGTCATAAAACAGCTGGTCAATGCAGGCCACCTGGGGCGTAAGACCGGTCGTGGTTTCTATACGTATGAAGCGAAGGTCCCTGTAGAGGCTAAGTAGTGATCGTATTTTCCTTCTTAATGGCGAATACAATTCTCATTTCCTGCCTTCTGGGAATGACGATTGCTTTTTACGCGCTCTTGCGCCGAGTGGAGAATTGCAAAACGCCTGATCGCGATTTGCCTTTTGTCTCGGTAGTGATTCCGGCTCGCAATGAAGAAGCAAAAATCGCGCGCTGCCTGGAATCAATGCTGGCTCAGGACTATCCGAATTTTGAGCTGGTGGTGATCGATGATCGCTCCACAGATCGAACTGCAGAGATAATTGAAGACTTTGCCAGAAAGGACAGTCGCGTCAAGTTCGTCCGCGGTAAAGATGCCCCGGACGGCTGGGTGGGCAAGTGCAATGCGCTGGCTTTCGCGGTCGGTTTCGCTTCCGGTGACTGGTATGTTTTCACTGACGCTGATACTTGCCACCAGCCGAATTCATTGCGTGATGCAATTGGTTACGCAGTCGCTAATAAAGTGGATCTTGTTTCATTCGTGCCGCTGCAGGAGCTGGGTAGTTTCTTCGAGCGCATGGTGATGACGGTTTTGCTGTCGTCATTCTTGCTCGGCGATCCCTTCCACACAGTAAATGATCCTCTGGCAAAGCGTGCTTATGCATACGGTCAATACATCATATGCCGGCGCCGGTCGTATCTGGCTTTGGGTGGGCATCAATCAGTGCGCGATACGATCGTCGAGGATCACGCGCTGGGCCGAGTATTTAAAGAAAAGGGATACAAAATTGCAGTCGCCGATGGAAAGACGCTCTATCGTGTTCGCATGTATATGGATCTCGAATCCATGTGGCAGGGCTGGACGAAGAATCTTTATTCTCTGATCGACAGCAGCCCTGTGCATTTGCTTTGTATCTTGACCAGTCTGAATCTGACCGTGATCATGCCGGTCATCAATATATTGATAGCCGCCTCTTTGTGGATGAACTATCCAAGCGACCATTTCACTCCTTTTTCGACGATGCTGGTCGCCTGCCAGTTCTTGATGCTCATCGTCTGGTACGCGCTCACTTCTGAGCACAGAAGCGGTGTCAGCCCTTGGTATATCTTCACTCTGCCGCTGGGCGCAGCAGCTACAACTATGCTGCATCTGCATTCCGCGTATTTGGTTCTCTTTGGTAAAGAAGTGAGCTGGAAGGGGCGGCGCTACACGGTCAACACAAGCAAGACCATACGCTCCAATCGGACAGGTCAAGAGTCGCTGGAGAATGCGCTGTCCTCGGATTCTGGCGAGTAAAGGACCATTAATGCTATTCTTTTTTGAGGAGCGCTGCTTGCAGCGCTCAGGCTGAGGAGCGCTGCTTGCAGCGCTTAGGCTGAGGGGGCGTTGCCGGCAACGCTCAGGCGTCTGGTACTAAAGGAAAGACTTGGGCTCCTTTGGGTCCCGTCCATACACTTAACGAAGCCAGCAATTGACGTTGAGCCGATACATACGAATTTTTACTGCATTTTTCCTGTGCTCGTCGGCTCTGGGTGCCTTGATGTCGGCTGCGAAAGCAGAGCCTGTAGCGGCGAAAATGACCGGGCTGCAGCGCGAATCGCATGAAAGCCTCTGGGAAAGATACAACAAATTCGGCAAGAAGGCGCTCGACGGCGCTGATTACGATCGCGCCAAGCTCATGTTTGAGCTGGCTTTGATCGAGGCAAAAAAGAGCACCGGCGATGAGCCGAGAACATCCGGAGGCGGGGATCTATCGCTGAAGATTGCTGCCGCCACCAACAATCTGGCGGAAGCGCACAGGCTTTCAGGTGAATACAAGGAAGCCGAGTCGCTCTTCAAAGAAGCGCTTGCTTTGAAGGAAAAAGCACTGGGCGAAGAGAACATGTCGGTAGCCAACACATTGAACAATCTCGCCGTACTTTACCAGAATATGGCTAATTACCCGGAAGCCGAGCGCCTCTACAAGAAAGCTCTGGCGATTGAAGAGAAAGTGTCATCGCAGGAAAACGCGCCGATTGCCAGCAGCTTGAACAATCTTGCGGCGTTTTACGATCAGCAAGGACGTTATGCCGAAGCCGAAGCAATGTATAAACGATCGCTTTCCATCAAAGAGCGGCTCTTAGGTCCGGCTCATCGCGATACGGCATCTTGTGTGAGCAATCTGGGTCTTCTCTATCTTCACAAGAAAGAATTTGATAAAGCAGAGTCTTATTACAAGCGCGCTCTCAACATTCGCGAGACCACTCTTGGTGCGAACCATCCCCTTGTGGCTGCCGAAATGTCACATTTGGCTGAGCTCTATCGAGTCGAGAAGAGATACGACTTGGCAGAGCCGATGATGGAAAAGGCAATGGCGCTGTACGAAAGGAAAGTGGGCATAAATAATCTGGATGCCGCCATGTGCATGGCCAATCTAGGATCTCTCTACCGCGACGAAGGGAAATTGAAAAAGGCCGAGCCGCTCTTTCGCCGTACCCTGGGGATTCGCGATCGATTGCTCGGCTCGTCCCATCCAGAGACTCTTTCGGCCATGAAAGACTATGCATTTATTTTGCAAAAAGTGGGACGCGACAAAGAAGCAAAAGATTTGGAAGCGAGACTGAAAACGCTCAAAGCACAGGCAGAAAAAGAAGCCAAAAACGGTAAGGCGAAAGTGCCGCCAAAGTCCCGCACAATCGAGCGAGATCTTGATTGATTTTTGGGGGATGTGGCGGGCGCCCGCATATCCGAATAAGAGCAGAAGGATGTGGAAGTTAAAGCGATAACGCTTTAGCTTCTGGAAGATTTCGTTTTGGTTGCTAATTGAGCGCGCTACCCCAAAATTGGGGGATGTTGTGATACCGTCTGTGCTGGCGCGGCTTCGGGCGAGCTTGCCGCTTCATGCGGTTGAGGTTCTATTGTTTTGTGTGAATTTACGCGATATTGCCTGCCTTTCCACGAGACATTGTTGCCGGAAAGGACAAGATAAGCTGAGCGCAGATAGATTGCGGTGACCATTACACAGCCCAGAGGAAGCAGGAAGAAGTGTTTCCAATGCACTCCTGTGTAAAACTGCTTTGTTCGCCCGTACCAGGCGGCCAGTCCGATGAATTCCAGGACTACGAGCGGGGCGATGTAGAGAAAAATGTGCGGTGGGTTGCCTGAGAGGATGCCAGCGGTGAGTATGCCCAGATGCACGAAGGGGCTGATTATGGAACCGTTTATCAAAATCAGAATCATTGCCAGATAAAGCAAATTGCATTCAATAAGAGCGTAGGCATTCTTTGTCCAGCCGAACCACAGTGACTCGAGGTCTTGATACATGCGCACTCTGTAGAGCTTGCAGCCGTCCACCGCCATGATGTGGAAGCCGCTTCCTTTGACGCGCTGGGCGAGCATGATGTCGTCCAGTATCTGGTCGTGAACGGCTCTGTGGGTGCCGACGGTATCATAGGCATTGCGGGAGATGAGGATGTACTGCCCGTAGGCATAGGCGCGCACATGATTGGGATCGTTGACGCTGTTGAGTGGATCGCCGACTAAGAACGACCCCAGCAATACCGGTGAAACTACCTGCTCCCAGAAAGTTCTCAATTCCTGAAGAGGCATGAAGCTGACCATGTCCACTTTATTGATGATTGCGTAATCGACGGCATAGCGCACCGAATGTGGTTCGTGGCAGGTGTCGGCGTCGGCAAAAACAAGCCATTTGCCTCGAGCATGGGGATAGGCTTGCACGAGGGCGTTGCACTTACCGATCCAGCCTGTCGGGGTTTCATTGCCTTTGATGAACTTGACGTGCGCATAGCGGGAGGCGATCTCTTGGATGATTTCGCCGGTTTTGTCGGTTGAGCGGTCGTCGATGATGACGATCTCGTAGTTCGGATAGTCTTGCCGGGCAAGGGACTCCAGGCATCTTGCAATTTTGGTTTCTTCATTGCGCGCCGGAATGATGACCGACACAAATGGCAATTGCTCGCTCGGAATTATCGGTGTGCGGATGCGCCGGAAACGAGCCAGAAATACATGCGTAAGCCCAGTCAGGCTGACAATCAAGATGGTGGTCAGAAAGACTATGGTGAATGTACTCATGGCTTTCTGGTTCCGCGTTGACGTCTATGAAATTCTTGTTGCCACTGCCGGCGATGATCAGTCATTCTCGAGAGAAAGCAAACTCCGAAAGGCTGACTGGCTGATGACTTGTGTCGAATGGGGGATCCCGGCGCAGGGTTCTGAAAGAGAGATATTACCACTGCAAAGGTGCTGGCCACTGAGCCTGAAATTCTTTTGCACTGGCATCTTTTGCGTTTGGTAAATCGAAATTAATCGACCGGGAGCTGAAACTGGCGCGGGTTTTGGGGGTTGTCAGTTATTTAGACAAATGGAAGAATTAGGCTTTAGAGACATTCTCCGGTTATTCTAGGTAGTGAATAGGCGACCTCTAACAGGCGACAATCCGACGTTATGACCAATCGCACACTTCTTATCTCCCTGTTTTCAGGGATCTGTATAGGGGCATGGGCTCTGGACCGCTGGGTCCTGGGTGGCAATGCTATTAACCTTTTGCTGGCGGCGATTGTGGCAATTTCGGCCAGTCATATTGTTTGGCTGCTGGCGGTTCAGGTGAAATGGCATAGAGAGCGCAAGGAGAACCCTTTCCAGGTTCCTGATCTGGAATGGGCTCCCTACATTAATATCTTTGTCGCTGCTAAGAACGAATCGCGCGTAATCGAAACATGCGTGCGCAACCTTTTCAAAATCGATTACCCCAATTTTGACGTCTGGGTCATAGACGACGCGTCCACAGACAATACCCTGGAAATTCTGAGAGGAATGCAAGCTGAGCTTCCGCGCCTCAATTTGCTGGCTCGAACGCCGGGTTCGATGCCCGGCAAGTCGGCCGCATTGAACGAATGCTTGCCTTTATGCAAGGGCGATATAGTCGCCGTATTCGACGCTGATTCATTCGTTAAGCCCGATTTCTTCAGGATCATGGTCCCCCTTCTCAAAGACGATGAAGTGGGCGCCGCTCAGGCTCAAAAGAAGATTTACGAGCATCAAGAAGGATTCCTGGTCGACTGCCAGGCCTCTGAATATGCAATGGATACTTGCTTGCAGATGGGACGCACTCTGGTCGGCGGTGCAGTTGAGTTGCGCGGCAACGGGCAGCTGGTCAAGCGCGAAGCCCTGGTGGACGTGGGCGGTTGGAATAACAATTCAATTACCGATGACCTGGATTTGAGCATGCGCCTGCTCATCCATCGCTACGACATCAAGTTCTGTCCTGATACGGCTGTTTTCGAAGAAGGGGTCGTCAATTTCCGCGCCCTTTTCCGCCAGCGCCGCCGCTGGGCCGAGGGCAGCATCCGCCGTTATCTGGATTACATCATTCCCTTGCAATTCCCGTCTCACGCTTCGCTCGTCGAGCGTTTCGACATCTTCTCTTTTCTCGTAGAGTTCGCCTGGCCAGCCCTCACGTTCATGGCTATCGCCCAAGTTGTCGCCGACATGATGCACGGCGTCCCCAGCGATGCTCCTGTCGTGGTTGCAGTCTCGATCTTCGCCATCGTCACTATTTGGGTCCCGCTATATGCCGGTCTGCGCTTCTATCGCAAAGACCTCTCTCCGTGGGCGGCGCTGGTTAATGCTGTTGTCGTCAATTCCTATATATTCGCGCTCTGGTCTCCTTGCGTGGTCGTCTCCATCTGGCAAATCATGTTCCGCAGCAAAGCCTCGACCTGGAAGCCCACGCAGCACTTCGGCAGCGTAGAAACACAAAATCAGCTCACCGACGCCGGTTCATCCGTTTAGCCTAAAAGGGCGCGTAACCTAAAGACCAAATCGCCAGAGCTCGAATCAATTCAGGTGCTGCCATAGCGAAACCAGATACGGTGGCACCAAGCAGAATTGATTTTGCTGCCGAGCGCAGCGAGACCCGCAATGCTGCTGCTCCGCAGATGATTCGAAAAACACCGACTGTCAGACCGCACAAGTGGATGCCGCGCGCGATCTGGCGTATCAAGAGTGCCAGTTCTTGAGGACATAGAACGGTCACGGAAAATCCATTGCGCTGGTATGAGTTAATCATGTCACCGCGGTAGAAGCGCGATTGAATGAGCCGTTTCACCGGGTGCTTCACTTCCAGGGAAAGGGGGGCGAGCATTTTATGTGTGCCGACCGCGCGGGCATACTGAGCGTTTATGAAAGAAAACAGCATCACGACAATGAGTGCAAATCCGCAAGCCCTTAGTGCTGTTTGTGGAAGTCGCTTCAATTGAAAATGCTCCGCCTTGCTTGTCTTGGATCTGAGTTATCTGTCGACCGCTTGCCGACCCGTTGCCATAGACCATAGATAAGATTCTCCTCAAATTCAGTGAATGCCAGAACGCATTAGGCACTGAATGAAGATCAGGGTTAATGCGGGGCACTACCTGGCAACCTTTCCTGTTGCGCTTGCGGCGGATCGCCTGCTCAATCGCTTGAAATTGAGACGGGTTAACGGATTACGGGTTCTTTTTCCAATACTTCGTGCTCTGTCCAGCTGATACCCTTATACGGATGGAAGTGCGGGCCAGGAGGCTGAAATGAGCGTGAAAGAGCATGGCGGCAAGGGTCCCAGAGAAGCCGAGCTGGAGAAGTATGTCCGGGACAAGGTGCGTCTTGAATTCTTTGTTGCTGGCAACAAGCGCTATTCCGGGACTTTGCGCTGGTTTGACGAGGCTGCCTTCGCTTTGGCTACCGACAACGGAGAGCCCCTGACACTGCTGCGCAGTAGTGTGATTGGATATAAACCTGTCACCCCTTAGCAAGCTTGAAGCCCTGATACTATGCCGTTTAGCGTGTAGGCGTTCAAGCATTCGTGCTAGACTTAACGCTGGTAGCGCCTAATTCACCCGTTTTCGTTTGTACACAGCAGGGGTTTCGTGGGCTTATTTAAGAACTATATTCGCAGAGGCATCGGTGTCGATTTGGGCACCGCGAATACTCTCATCTACGTCGACAAGCAGGGCATCGTTCTGCGCGAACCGTCGGTCGTCGCAGTCGATGATTTGACCAATTCAGTCAGAGCTGTAGGCGAAGAGGCCAGAGCGATGCTGGGGCGAACACCGCAGGGTGTGCGCGCCACAAGACCACTCAGAGACGGTGTTATTGCCGAATTCAAATATGCCGAGTACATGCTCAAAGAGTTTCTCAGTCGCGTATTGAACGGCAATCGGGGCTGGATGGCGCCTGATCTGGCCATCGGAATTCCTTGCGGAATTACTGATGTAGAGCGCAATGCCGTCCGGCAAGCGGCCCGCAGCGCCGGAGCCGGTCAAACTTACTTGCCTGAAGAACCCATGGCGGCAGCCATCGGCTCCGGTCTGCCTGTGGCTGAAGCGACAGGCTCCATGATCGTTGATATCGGCGGCGGTACCACAGAAGTAGCGGTCATCTCGCTTTCCGGCATCGTCGTCAACGAGTCCTTGCGCGTGGCCGGCGATGAATTGAACGACGCCATCATTCGCTATTTGAAGAAAGTGCATTCCCTGGCTATAGGCGAGCGCACGGCGGAGGAAATCAAATTCCGCCTAGGCTCCGCATACAAAACAGTGGAAAACGATCGCTACGAAGTCAGAGGTTTGAATCTCATCAATGGCTTGCCGCGCACAGTGACAATCAGCCGCGGAGAAGTCAGAGAAGCAATGACCGAGACATTGACCCGCGTCGTCGAAGCGGTCCGCCGCACTCTCGAGCGCTGCCCGCCAGAATTGGCTGCCGATATATATGACCGCGGCATCATGCTTACAGGCGGCGGTGCATTGCTGCAAGGTCTCGACGAGTTGATTTCCAATGAGACGGAAGTGCCCGTTTTGATTGCAGAAGATCCGCTTTCGGGCGTCGCAATAGGCACAGGCAAGATGCTTACCGATTCGGCTTACCGCCGAGTCCTGGCGCACGCACTCTGCGAAAGTTAGGGAGACGCGGCAGGTGGCATCCCAGAACCAGGGCAACCTTGATTCTGAGGCGATCGCTGAGGTTGTCTTCTTTCTCATACTCGTCTGGATGATTGCCGGACCGATTCGCGGCACGGTTTTGTCGACTCAGACTTGGGTCAGTTCGGTCTTCACTAAAGGTGCCACCCAGGTAGAGTCCACCAAGAACCTGGCGGAAAAACTGATCGAATCAGGGGAGCGCATCAAGACCCTGGAAGAAAAGCTGGCCAAGGCAGAACTCGAACTCACTAAGTACAAACAGCAGTCCCGCGATACGAATAAACTCAGGCTGCTCCTCGGACTGAAAGAGAAAGCCGACAGAAAGACAATCGCTGCCGATGTGATCGCCCGCAACCCGGATAACTGGTTCGAGCAAATTACCGTGGACAAAGGAACCAATGAAGGCATAACGGAGGGTTCCGCCGTTATTACTTCGGACGGAGTTGTCGGGCAAGTCGTGAAAGTCAGTGAGCATGCGTCGGTTGTTAAACTTTTGACCGACCCGGATATGAAACTCGGCGTTGTGCTCAAGAAAACCGGCGTAACCGGCATTTTGTCAGGCAACTATCAGAAGCAGGCAAAAATCGACTGGGTGCCAGTGGGCACGAACGTCGATGTCGGCGAGAAAGTCAGTTGCCTTGGAAAAGGCGGTACTTTTCCGGAAAACCACCCGGTCGGAACGGTGGTGGGCGTGCGCCGCGATACCAATGGGGCGTCCATGCAGATTGAAGTTAAGCTCAGTGAAAACTGTTACGATTTGAGTCAAGTGCTCATTCTTCCGCCGCTAGGAATGTAGGACTGATAAGGCAAATAGGGCTAAAGCCGTGTTCCACATTGTGTCGATACGAGCAAGAAAACGACTTGGCGAAATTGGATTCGCTGGTCTTATCGTTATTTTGGCCTGGCTTCTGCAAATCACTGTTTTGACTAAACTTTCTCTCGATAGCGTCTTGTGCAGCCTGCCCCTGGCAATAACAATCACCTGGGGAGCGGTCTTCGGATCGCCTTTGAAAAAGGCGTCTCCGGAAGAATTGCGTCTGCAGCCTGTCGATCAGGCAATCATGATGCAGATTGCCTCCGGATCGGTGAGCGGGTTCATTATCGGTGCTATTTTCGCTTCCTTTTACGCCACTGTTTCTCCCATCTATCCTTTTTCCTATCCGATTGTCGGCTGGCTATCCGGCTATTTTTCACTGAAGAGTTTCAACAAAGCGACTTTGCTTTGCATTCCGCTTGTTCTGGGTGGAACAGTCTTTGCCGAATCGATCTCGGCTCTGCAGCTTCATATGGTCGGTCGGCCCGAAGTTCTGCCGCGGCTTGCAGAAATTGCCTTCCCTGAGGCAATTCTGAATTCGCTGATTGCGCCTTTCATCTATTTCCCGATGCGCGCCTGGTTCGAATTCTTCACTTCTCGCGATGTCAGAGAATGAGAGAATAAGAAATGATCACTTCTCCATCGCAACCACGCGCACCGGTATTCGAGACGACCAGCAAGATGATCATGCTGGTTGTCGTCATCAGTCTGTGCATGACTGCTCTATTGGTTCGGCTGTTCTGGCTTCAGGTATTGCAAAACAAATACTATAAAGCTTGCGCAGTGGAAAATTCCACGCGCGTGACTTTCTTGCGCGCGCCGCGCGGCATTATTTATGATCGCCACGGCAATTTGCTTGCCACCAACAAACAGTCACTGTCCATGGTGGCAATTCCCAATCAAATAGAACACCTGTCAGATCTTTCCATCCGCCTCTCGAAAGTGCTCGACCTGCCCGTGCAAAAGGTGCATGCTCAGCTGCTCAAAGCTAAGGCATCGCACTCTGTCTTGCCATTCGTCATCGAACACGATGTGGACATGAAAATCGTGTCCAATTTTTACGAGAACAGACTCTTTCTGCCCGGCATCGATATTCTTGCTGACGTGTCGCGCAATTATCCCCATGGTGAATTGTGCGCCCACGTGCTCGGCTATTGCGGTGAAATCACATCCAGCCAGCTGGAGATCCGCCCGGAAAGACGCATGGGAGATGTAGTCGGGCAGGATGGCGTGGAACGTTTGTACGACGTTCAGCTTCGCGGCGTAGACGGCGAGCAGCGTGTCTCCGTCAACGCCATGGGAACATCCTTGTCGAAAGAGACAGCAAAACCGGTTATCACGAAAGAGTCGCAGGCCGGTCAGCCGATTGTTCTTTCTATAGATCTGGATCTTCAAAGAGCCGCATGGAATGCGCTGGGAGACCGTTCCGGAGCAGTTGTGGCGATCGACCCGCAAAGTGGCGAGGTGCTCGCCATGGTTTCACGGCCGAGTTTCGATCCGAACGTTTTTACTCGCCGCATCACACCGGCCGTCTGGAAAAAGATAAACGCTCCCACTCACCCGATGCATAACCGCGCACTGTCAGGTTTTCCACCGGGTTCAATTTGGAAGGCGATTACGCTAATTGCGGCGTTGGAGAATAAGGTTGTCAAACCGGACACCAAGCTGCATGTATCAGGTGGTATCAGCCTTGGTGGCTTCTTTTTCGGCGACTGGACGCACAGCACAGGCTTGTTCGACCTGGTCAAATGCCTTGCCTGGTCTCGGGATTCGGCGTTTTACCAGATGGGTCTGAAGATGACTCCGGAGCAGATCAAAGAATGGGGCGTCAAATTCGGCGCCGGTCGTCCGACGGGAATCGAGCTCAGACACGAAGGTTCCGGCCTGGTGCCGGACTCGGCGTGGAAAATGAGAGTCATGCATGAAAAATGGTATCCGGGTAACACCCTGCATATGTCCATCGGTCAGACATTCACGCAGGTCACGCCGGCCCAGGGCGCGCGCATATTCGGCGCCTTCGGAATGCGCGGGCAGGTACCGGGTCTGCACCTGGTGATGAAGATCGGGGATCGCCAGATACCGCCGCCGGAGAAAGAAAAAATCAAGATGAACCCCAAATTTCTCAAAGTGGTGCTTGATGGATTGAAAGCGGTTGTATCGAGCGGAACCGCTGGAGCTACTAAGTTGGGCACGATCGAAGTGGCCGGTAAAACAGGGTCTGCTGAAGCACCTCCAGCCGGCAGCAAGACGCATGCCTGGTTCGCTTGCTACGCGCCTGCGGACAAACCGCGTATCGCCATGTGTTGCTTCGTCGAACACGGCGGCCACGGCGGATCTATTTGCGCTCCCATTGCAAAACAAATTCTCGAGTATTACTTCGGACTTAAGGACAATACGCAGCTAGTGCAAAAACCGCCTACTGCCAAGC
>JAYRNY010000149.1:0-10820 GCA_041911975.1 bacterium
AAATGGGCTTGCGTGACTGGCGAGAAGTCTTCCCAGGTTTTCAGCCTCAGCTTGTCGGAATGGTCAGCTAGTGCACTTTTGGCAGCAGCGGTTAACAAATGCTGAAAATTGGCTGTTGTCAAGGATGTGGGGTGTATAGTCGATAGCACGCTTGAGACCTCCCTTTGCTAACTAAATTGGAAAACCAGCTCGCTCGGCGAGCCGGCAGTCGAGCGCGTGTTTCTAAAGGAAGTTTCTATAAACATGGCTACAGTAAGGTATTACCTCTACTCTATTTTCGTGGGTTTTTGCATTGCTTTAATTCCGGCGCTTTTCTTTGTTTTTCTCGTATCACCTGTTTTTGTCGGACAGCACTTAATAGTAATCTTAGTGGCATTCCTGCCAATAGTTTTGCTGTTCATCGTCACCAATGGATGTGCTATTGCTGCAAAACTGTTCAATGGCATCGGCATGCACGCTTTATCAGAACGGTGCTATCTCAATCAAATTCGCGTTGAAAAACTGCGCTGCCATCCGGATGAATTTCGCATCGACTATGCCGGGCAAGATCTGGCTGATTTCTATCTTTCAATTGGTGAAGTAGAGAAAGCTGTAAGTTTGACGATGAGCATTTTCGATTGGAAAGAGAAAAGCTCACGCAGGGCTGATCCTGAGCACACTCAAAATGCTTTCAGTTTTGCCCAGAGATTGATTGCGGGCGGTTATCAAAGAAACGCACAAGACTTCTTGCTGAGAGTGGTAAGAAGACGCGAAAGCGTATTTGGCGAAACCCACCCATCAGTTGGTGAAGCATATCTGCATCTGGGCAATTGCTATACCGCCTGCGATGCCGAGTTGGCGCGAGCTGCTTACGAATCGGCGATTCCGTGTTTCTACCGCTCTCAATTAGAACTGAAAGAGAAAAGTCGAGTTTATTTCAACGGCAAGAAATTGAAAAGTGAAATTGTCTATCTACGCGTGACGACATTCAGCAATTTGGCAAGCTTAGCCTATTCTCTGGGAGATCTTGCTACTTCTTCCCATTATCTGGAGAAGTGCACGTACGAGCTTCACCAAAATGAAATTAGCACTCTGATGCTTTCTAATTGCAGAGACATTGTTCTTGCTCAGAGCGCTCAAATTCTCATCGATCAAAACCAATCAGATGAGATGCTGATGCTGTATGGCTCATTTAAACGCCCAGCCCCATCTGCCTCAAAAGTAGGCCTTCTTCTCGATAAGGCAAAGAGAAATGCTCGCCTTCTTAGCGAAAGGTGGTCACTTTGGGCGCTGTGGTGTTACCGTCCGATCTTTTTCTTGCTGGAACCTTTCGGTGGTTTTTGGACAACATGGATGACGCCTGTTGCCGTGGTTGCTGCTCATCGAGAGTAGATTGATATTCAGCGCGCGCAAAAGATCCAGGTGACTGCGAAGATACCATGCATTTTCGTCTACAATTTACATGCTGGGGAAAATCGGTCGCCGGGGCCTGATAGATGTCCACTGATTCAATTGTGCCAGACCATCAAGAGGAGCAGCGGAAAGTTCCAGCGGTTCTTGTCGAAGGGCTGGTCAAGTCTTATAGCTTCGGGCGAATCAAAGCACTCGATGGAGTCAGCTTTCAGGTAGAGGAAGGCGACATCTTCGCTCTTATCGGACCCAACGGTGCCGGAAAGACTACATTGATGGGCTGCATGCTCGCACTTTTGCGTGTGAATCAGGGAAGCATCAGAATTTTTGGAAAACCGTCGGACCATATTGATGTTCGAAGAGTAACCGGTTTCCTTCCGGAGCGACCGAGCTTCGAGTCGTGGATGAATGCAAAAGAGTTTTTGCAGTTTCACCAAATGCTTGCCGGTCGATCCAAAGACCCATCGGCAGCGGAAGATGTGAAACAAGCATTGGAAGCTGTTGAATTGCAGAGCGTGGCGAAACGCCAGATCTCTAAGTACTCGCGCGGCATGTTGCAGAGACTTGGACTGGCGCAGGTGATGGTCGGCAAACCGCGCATCTGTTTTCTCGATGAGCCTACATCTGGTATGGATCCACCCGGCATGGATATGGTGCGAACCTTGCTCACGCAGTTTCGAAAGGACGGCGTGACCGTAATTGTCAATTCGCATCATCTAGATGAGATTGAGCGTGTTTGCACACGATTTGCCTTCATTCGCAAGGGCAAGATCATGACGCAAGAAAGTATCAGCAATGTCGCCAGCAAGATGATGATTGCCTGTTGGGCAGAAAGAGTCGCGCCGGATGCGGAGGCCCTCAACATGGCCATCAACGAATGTGGAGTTACTCTTGCAGACGTCAATGACGAGCACGGAAAAATCATGCTTAACACCCGTCAGGATGCTCAGCATGTTATCGAGAGCCTGGTGAAGAACAACATTGGCATCGAAGAGATCTTTTTCGATCGTCGTGGCTTGTCAGAACTCTTCAAGGTCGGCACTGAAGGCGAAACCAGGAGAATGGAAGGCGGTACGCGAGCTGAGGATAAGAAACAAGCCAATGATGGCGCTCGGAGTAGCGACGGCAATCGGACTGACGGCAGCGGCGCGCGCAACGATGTGAAAAGCGATGAGTAAAGCAATCTTTCTCTTTACGATGAAGCGTTTTTGTCACTGGGTTACTTTATTAGTGGGCGGTCTCTCGATGCTATTTTTCTCAGCTTTGTTTGGTCTTTTGCAAACAATCGACAGTCCTGTGACAAATGAGATCGTGCGCTCATTTCTAGTCGGCCCTATCGTTCCAATTATTGTCGCCTACAGTGTAATCAGTCCACAGGTCGCTAACTCACAGCGCCGCAAGGATGGCGAATACCTTTCGCTGATTTTTTCGCGCCCCGTCTCTCGCTGGGTATACGTAATAACTAAGTGGATAACTGGAACTGCGTTTGTGTTGATTGTGATGGCTCTCCAGGCATCTCTTGCATTTTATGTGTCATGCATTTGCGCAAAACTTTTCAACACCCATCCGGGTAATGTTCTCGATGCTTACGCCATTACTGACGCAATACTAAATGCCCTTGGATTTACAGCCCTTGTGGTTTTCATCAGTTCAATGCCGCAGAGAATCGCTGTCATTGTCATGCTTTTCTATGTCTATCTGGTATTCATTTTGACTGTTTCCGTAGGTACTGCATCGTACCTTGATTCACTCTCGCTGGATGAGGTTTCAAAGAGCGTAACTGCGGTTGGGCAGTTGCTTTTCAGTATCTTTGTTGTCGGGTTTGACTCCTATCATGTCGTCAATTCATCGAGCTTTCCGATTGCTAACGCTGCAATCTATCTGTCCAATATTGTTTGGTATCTGACTTTAGCCACGCTGGTAATGTCATACAGGGAGTTTTTCTACGCCAATGATTGAGTCAGGCCGAACAAATGCTGTGCCGAAAACTATGATTGCATTGTGCATCGGACTCTTTGTAATGCGCGCGGCCGCGGTTTTCTATGGCACGTGCGTCCATCAGGCTCAGGTAGGGGAAATAGCGTGGCAGAAGCCGAAGCCTATAGATACGAAGTCACGTGATCTTCTGGCGAAGCCGATGCTCTATTTCTTCTATGACAGTAGCGACCAGTTCCATACAATTATCGCGGAGATTTATGAGAGCATGCTTTTCCATAACCGCGAGATTGCCAATTTGATTGAGCGTGAATTTACTCCTGTAAAAGTCGCTATGAATGGAGAAAAGAGCGATCCGGTCGCTAAGTCTCTTAACGATGGACTGTCGGTCTACGCTTATCCGTCAATCTACATCGCTCTTGCAAACGGCCAGCGCGTTCAAAATACGACCTGGCAATCGGACAGAATGTTTCATGCGTTTCTTGCTGATTCACTGGATACTGCAAAATCGAAAGCGGCTGGCGCATTCATGATGGCTGCTGATTGGGAGCGTGCCGTAAAAGCATACGAACGACGAAACACCGGCGCATTCCACGGTGCTTACTCAAGCCAGTGGGACGCTATTTGTTGGTCGTTTGCCCTTCGGCATCTGAAGAATGAGAGCAAGGCTAAAGAGGTGCTGGCTGCAGTACAAGGAAAGAACCAATTGCCGAAGTTTATCGCCGGCAATGAAGATTGGCCGGAGCCCTGTGTGAACTATTTGCTGGGGAAAATTTCGAAAGAAGAGTTGAAGAAGCTGGCATCAAGCGAAGGGGACCGGTACGGCTATAAGGGCGTCCTGGTGCATTATGTTTGTGGTGAAGATCTCCTGCTGAAGGGCGATAAGGACGAGGCGATAAAAGAGTTGAAACAGGCAGTCTCGGATCGCGATTCTTCATACAACACAGCGGCTAACTACGCCAGAGGCGAGCTTCGATGTCTTGGTGTAAAGGTTCCGAATTCTAAAAAAGACGTCGACGACGATTTCAGTTACTAGTAGAAAAGTGTTAGGGCGACGGCCCTAAGGCTTGGCTGACTACTTCTTTGGAGCACTGCTCTTCGTTGTGGAAGCTGAATTTTTGTTAGCGGCGGCTGCATCCTTTTCCGACTCTTTGGCTGCAGCTTGACCGGCTGGTGCCAAAATCTGTGAAGGGATTTCACCGCCCCCGTTCGATTTTTCAAAATGAGCCTGATACTTGGCGATTTCCTTATCGAAGGCTTCTATGTCTTTGTCTTTCCATCCGCCCCGAGCAAGCGAGGGTTCGACTTCGCAGAGATGATCGAGTTCTTTCTGCAGGCTCTTGTACTCCGGAGAGGTGACTGCTTTTACTCTATTTGCCTGATCGAGCACGGCTTGCAAATTTGAAAGTTTTTGTCTGAACTTCCAGGCATATGTTTGAATTCTTTTGAATGATGCCATCTCCGGACGGTTCAATATCTTTGCTGATGTACCGTTCTTGCCTGTGGTGGAAGGAGCGGATTGCGGCTGTGAGACAGCCGCGTTTGGTATCTGTGCGGGAGAGGCAGGCTCGTTGCCTGCTAAAGCAGCCGTCGTCAGGGAGAAACTCAAAACCGGTGCAATCACCGCTAGCAAATTTTTTATGTGCATGAATTTCTCCCTGGCGCGATTGTTTTTTTCGGCTACTTCTTAGCCGGTGTGGTTGTTTTCTTTGCAGTCGTGGTTTTGGCTTTCGTGTCGCCGGCTGCGGTCTTCTTCGTCGGGGCTGCTGCCTTTGTCGAAGTAGTGCTGGTCGTAGACGCCGTAGTCTTTGGTTGCTTGTTGGAAGCTGTCGACAGATCAGCGTTGAGCTTGGTCACTTCCTTTTCGAGAGAGTCAACGTCCGCCTTTGGAAAACCTGCGGCTTCAATTTTGGCTTCGACGCCTTTCAATCTTTCCACTTCAGCGGCGAATTTGCTGTGCTCGTCGGCCGTTATCCAGCCTTTTGACTGCGCAGTATCGTTTTGCGTGGTGAGATCGGTCAGTCTCTGCTTGAATTTCAAACTGTAGGATTTGGACGCTTCGACCGAGATCGAAGTCGAGCCTGCCGGTGCCTTGCCGGTTGTCTCAATCACGGTCGTTCGTTTTACAACGGTTTCTTCTGCCTGACCGGCCAAAGGCGCGGAAACGATCATCAGAGGTGCTAAAAGGGCGAGGGATACGCGCTTGATGTCAGTCATTATTATTCTCCATAAGTTCTGATTCGAAAGTCCAGTGCATGTTTCTCTTGAGAACTGCGGGGCGAAACAGATAGTTTGCCGACTGAATATACCCTTCTCGAATGCGCTCAAAAACGACCTGTAAGGCATTGTATCGGGATATCACCTGATCGCGCCACGATCATCCCGCCGGAGTCTACCCTGCGGCAGCCTTTGGTTTTGCTGAAACGTAGAGGAGGAACAATACCCAAGTCCAATGGCTTGAGGCGGGGTGGCTCTGTGAAACTGATCCTTTCATTGTTTGCGATATTTGTTCTGATAATCTTCTCCGGTCAGTCGACCACAGGACAAGACCAGCCAATTGCGCAGACGCCGGAAGGTGCTGCTGTCGTGGTCAAAGGCAAGCGACTGTTTTACTTCTACAGCAATGTCGGCGAGTACACCCCCAGGCAGCGCGCCATCATGGCTTCGGAGGCTCTGCAACGCCTTGTAGAAAGTCCTGATTTCGACGTCGACTCGATTCATGTTCAAGAGACATCGACAGGTACGGACATTGTCTCCGGCTCCACCGTTATTGCCACTGTCACACCCGAAGATGCGAAAATAGCGCAATCTTCGACTACTCAGATGGCAAACAATTTTGCATCACGAGTGCGGCTGGCTGTGTCGGAGCGCCGGGAAGAAACAACTGCATCCCGCATGGCCATTGGCGTTGGGCTGACGGTGGCGTCGACGATTGTTCTGCTCCTTTTGCTGGTTCTTGTCAGCAAGTTGGCGTCAGATTCATGCATTTCGGTGAGGAAGGCTCGCGGTCAAACGATCAAAGGCCTGCGCATACAAAATGCTGAATTGATCGGCGCAAACTCTCTTGTTGACTTGCTCATCACGCTGATCAAGTTTTCTCAGATTTTCTCCTGGTTCGCTCTCCTCGCTATATACGTTGTGGAAGTGCTGAGCTTTTTCCCCAGCACCAAACATTTATCCAAAGCAGTGATTGCAAATACGGTGGCACCGTTGGCTTCACTCTGGGAAAAGGTGCTGGAATACTTCCCCTCGCTCGTCATGCTGGTCGTCATAATTCTGGTCGCCTATGCGGTGATGGGTTTTGCTCGATTCTTTTTTGATTCAGTTAGAGAAGAAACGATCAAGCTTGCCGATTTCGATCCGGATTGGGCGGAGCCGACTTTCAAACTGACGCGTTTTTTCATAGTGTCGTTTGCGCTGATGGTGGCGCTTCCATACTTGCCGGGCTGGGACTCACCGGCATTCAAGCAGGTCGGATTGGTGATTGGTATCCTCGTGTCTTTCGGTTCAACCGGTGTGGTCAGCAATGTCATGGCCGGTGCTGTCTTGACTTACACAAACGCATTCAAGCTTGGCGACAGGGTGAAAATCGGGGACGCTGTAGGAGACATAGTTGAGAAAAACCTTTTCGTGACCCGAGTGCGCACTCCGAAGAATGAGGTTGTCTCTATTCCTAACGGAACGATCATGACGTCGAACATCGTCAACTACTCCACTCTCGCCAGAGAAAAACAACTAATCTTGTACACCTCGGTGACGATCGGATACGAGGCGCCATGGAAAGAGGTTGAAGCGTGCCTCATGGCGGCTGCGGCGGAAAGCTACGGACTTTTGAAGGAGCCCAAACCTTTCATCCTGCAAAACGAGCTGGCCGATTTCTACGTCGACTACCAGCTCAACGTCTACACCGAGCTGGCTAACGAGATGCCGTTCGTGTATTCGGAATTGCACAAGAAGATACAGGACAAGTTCAACGAAGCCGGTCTCGAGATCATGTCGCCTCATTTCTATGCTGTCAGAGACGGCAACGAAATAGCCATTCCCGCCCAATACCGCGGCGACAACTACAAGCCTCCAACCTTTGGAATAACTCATCAACAGGCATAATTCGCTTGGTAAGCGGGTTTTCAGCTGTTTGGCTTGTTACGCGTAGATTAGACAACAGTTAAGTGTTGCTGAATGGCGCTCTATTCTGGCGATTCGGCCTTACAATTCCCACTTTGAAAGAGCCGCGAGGAAGCCCTGTTTATGAGAGGCGGCTTAATTTGGCGAAATCCAACTGAGAATATAAGCCATGTCTAAACTGTCGCACGATAAGGGTTTCCTGGATCTTTTCCTGAGCGTACAAAAGGGTGAGCGCACGATCACGTCGTTGCTTTTCGTGTGGCTGTTCCTCTTTATCTGTGTGTACTACATATTGCGTCCGATTCGCCGCGGCCTATTCCTTGCCGGTCTCGGCAACGAATATATGCCGCTTGTATATATAGGAACGGCACTTTTCACGGGCGTCGTGGTCTGGCTGTATTCGAAATTCTCCAAAGCTCCAAGAAAGATTTTGATCAGTTCCGTCTATGGAATTTTCATCGTCAATCTGCTTGCCTTCTGGCAGATTTTTAAATGCGAGTCGCCTCTCGCATCGGGCGCATTCTGGGTATGGCTGGATGTTTTTTCAATCATGGGCGTCACGCTCTTCTGGATGTACGCCAATGATGTTTGCGATTCCAATAAAGCGAAACGGCTGTTCGGCGTCATCGCCGCCGGTGGTGGACTGGGCGCTGTGCTTGGAAGCACGATCACGGCTTGCTTGATTGGAACAATAGGAACGACGAATCTGCTTCTGGTGGCAGCCGGATTCGTAGCTTTGACTTTGGGAATCTTCCACGTGTTGGAGGCGCTCAACAAGACCAAGAAAGTCGCGGAGCGTGCCGCAGCGCCGGAATTTGAAAAAGCGAAAGTATCGAGCATCTCCGGTGCGTTCAGTCTAATTCTCAAGAACAAGTTTTTGCTCTTGCTTTTGTTCGTCGTTGCCTTTGAACGTGTGACACCTGATATGGTGCAATTCCTCTACAACGATATCCTCAAGCATATGGCAACCGGTCGCGACGCCATCGCCGCTATTGACGCCAATCTCGAGCGCTGGCGCGGTATAGTCGAATTTGTCGTAGAACTGTTTCTCGTCTCGGCAATCGTGCGCAAAATGGGATCTGGATTCTGTCTGTCGTCATCAGCTGGTTTGATCTTTGCCGGTGTCGCGATGTTTGCCATCGTCCCCAATCCGATCGTCTTGATCGCCGTATTTCATGGCGATGAAGCCATGCGCCACGCCTGGTTCAAAGCCGCCAAGGAGCTGATGTATACGGTCACCAGCCGCGATGTTCTCTATAACGTAAAACCCGTAATCGAGATGTTCGTCTACAGAATGGCAAGGGGAGTAGCTGGCGTGATCATCTTCATCGTCAACACCGCACTCGGCCTTGGTGCCAAAGGGGTGATGGCGGCGGCGGCAATCTGCGCGCTCAGCTGGATCTACTGTGGCTGGAAGCTCAGCAAAGAGTACACACGCCTGGAATTCGAAGCGACTCGCCGTGCTCTGGAAGCCCAGCTTGGAGAGGACAGCCTGGACGTTCCAGCTGAGGACAAAGCGCTGGCAGCAAAGGCGTAACTACGGACCGGCCGATGCGTTTTTCTTGCGCAATTCGCGCCCTGCTTGTGCCCGTTTGGCAAATGCTTCCGCTTCTTGCGAGCGGTTGGCGTTTTTCAATGTCTGGGCGGCGAAGTCGAGAATCTTGATGAAATTCGGATACTCTTCCGGCTGGTGTCCGCCTCTTTTGTATCGATGTTCCCAGTAACCAACCGTGCCGTTTGGATCGCTGAGAATCTGATTCGCCATCTGGGGCGGGAAGGCGTTGGCACCGGAATCTACATCTACAGGTGCGCTGTATACTGTCTTTTTTGCTGCAGTCGCAGACGAACCGCCGGACGCTGCTGCAACCACAGGCTGACCAGCTTTCGGCTGAAATTCCTTGGCTTGTCTGGAGCGTTTTTCTTGCTCTTCTAATTGCGTGCTCAAGCGGGAAATCGCTTCCGTCAGCTTATCCTTCGGAGCAGTCGCTACAGTCGCTTCCAACTGAATGAATGCGTCTACAAAAGGTTTTATTCCTACGCCGTCTTTAGCGAGTTGCTGGATGCGATCGAGCAGCCCTTTTCGCTCGTCAAACATTGGACCGCTTGTTGCATTGAGCAAAGCAACATCAATTGCCCGGGAGGCTTTTGCATTGGTCGACAATTTCACATCATCGAGCGCCGTGGTTATAGTATTGCTGAGCGCGGCAAGGCGGTCGACCTCGAAGCTCATCGAGCGCTCGTGCCCATATTGACCGGGCTCGCTGAAGTACACTTTAATCATGTGCACGTTCTCGGGCGCTACGGCTTTTGCGCGCTCTGCCAGGCGCAAGCCTTCTATCTTGCAGTCTCGTTCCGTCATGCCGTATTCGATTGGTGCCCAGACATTCATCACGTCCTGGGTGACCGACACTTTGGTGTTGCTGTCGGCTCTGGACGAACGTGCCGCGCCAAGGTAAGAAGTGAGATCGTTGTCGTCTTTGGTGAGCGACTTCGTCTCCACTGTCAATGATCGCAGCAAATCATCGTTCGCCATCTGTCCTGCGCCGAAGGCTTTGATGTCTCCGGCTGACACGCTCACCACCTTCATGTCTGTAAGTGCTTGATTATAGAAGTAGACGATAACTCGGACTATGTCGCTTGAAGGAGCATCCATGATCGCCTTGCCGATCATAACGGCGTCGATTTTCAAATCGTTGAGATTGTCTTTGTCATGGTGAAAAGTCGAAACATTGGCCACATCTTTATTGACCTGGACTTTTATTCGCGCATCGCCGGGCAAAACCTTAGCGTCTTGAATTGCCTGCACGGCATCATTGGGAGTGATTGCCGCAGGCGAAGGTGTTGCAGCAATCGTGCCAAGCAAAAGGGAAACAGCAGCCAATGTCGAAATATTGCCTCTAAGTTTCATGGTTTGGCGGTTCGGCATCGATGGTCCTCCAAAGCGAGCTTTCAACGCATGGTAAGTTTCTGTTGCCTGATACAGAGGCGCCACAACACTGATACGGCAGTTTCAGTGCTTGCATTAGATGGGGGAGCGCGACGAACTCCTGGTGGTTCTAGAGAGATACCCAGAAAAGACTGATAATTACTGTTTTAGAGATTATTTCTGGAAGGGCGCCGGCTTGGATGAAATGGTGCCGAACCGGCGTTTTCAAGAGAGCTTCGGCTGATTTTCGGCTTCGGCCGGTTCGATTAAATGTGCTGTTTGAGGCGCTTGGTCAAGCCGATTAATTCGCGGTTTCTCTTCTTTGTTATAGTTGGACTGACCGCGTTTTTTGTTGTAAACACCTTGGTTTCCTTTTTCAGATTCGCCTTCTGTATATTGGTATTGCTGGTGGTATCACCACCGCAAGCCAAGGCGCAGTTGAACG
>JAYRNY010000150.1:0-4499 GCA_041911975.1 bacterium
CTTCAAATCGCTGAGGAGATAGTTTGATTACTCTGCTAGCAATCTCCACCGCAAACCTTGAACCGGTACGAGTCTCCTCGACAGCACGAAATCGATTGATGATATAACGACGTAGCTTCTGATCGGCCGTCGCTTTCGAGCCCATGATCGTCTTGGCCGATTGCTTATGCTGCTCGGCAAATCTTTCTGCACAACCGAGAATCAAATCATCTTTATTTTTGAAATAGAGATAAACAGTTCCCACTGCCATCCCCGCATCTTCGGCAATCTCTTGCATCGTTGTTTTGGACAAACCAAATTCACGAAATCGATTGCGGGCGGCCTCGATGATTGCTTTGCGTTTCTCTGATTTATCCACGTTTGCCCAAAATCCTCTACACCGATACGGTATCACACATCGGCATCAGGTCTGCACGATAGGTCCGTACTCATCAGCCGTCAAGTCGAAAGTCCAGGCAACTGCAGCCTTTGCCGTAGACATGCTGGGCGGCACAATTAAGAAGTAGTCTTTGAACGTTCCGTCGGGCTCCGCGGTAGAGTTTTTCACCTTTACCATAACAACAGGATCCATGCGAGGATGGATTTCTACAGAATAGAGCACACCGAATTCGTCTCTGTGAATTTCCTCGGCCGCACTGTCCATGAGGAATCGCTTCATACCGTAGAACTCGAGGATCACTCGACGCACTTCGATATTTTGCTCAGTTCTGATATCGGCAATTGTTATCGTTTCGGGTTCCTCGATGAACCTGCGAGGCATTCTGAGACCGTGCCAGTGATGAAGAGTCCAACCATCTCTCCATTGGGCGGAAGGTCCGAAAGCGTTATGCAGGCGACCCTCCTCACCGAGGTGCACGGCTTCTGGGAAATCAGACACGATACAAAATTCTTCGTGCAAAATCATACCGGCACAATTGGCGGCGACGCGCTGCCAGGCAACCAGCTTCTCATCCACCGTGAATCTTACGCCAAGCACTTCTCGCAACGCGGAAGTGAGCAATTCGTCATAGCGTTGTGTGTTGCCATATTCCAGGTATTGCCAGTAGTCATTCAAGAATGAAAGTATCAGCGCGCGAATGTTTTTGTCCGTACCCCTGAGAATTTCGGCGACGTGACTATGTTTGCGATGCCCCCAGCTCATGAGTTCCGCAGTGGCTTCCCTGACTGCACATTCCACGCCGACTCCGGAGGCGCCGTAAGTCGATCTGAGAGCAGCAGCTCCCCGATGCTCATCAATGAGCCTTTGAAACTCTCTTGCTGTTTGAGAGTCCAGGAGGTCTTCGATGGAACGGAACGCAGTCTGAACAGAAGCTTCATAGATGTCTCTGGCAATCATTCCATCTATCGTCTGCAAGGTCGGATTGACTTCAGTGGTGCCGAGCTTCTTTGTGTGAGCCAGAGCCATCGATAGAAAACCAGTCACCACCATCTCTAGGGGACTAGAGACAATGACTGTGCCCGGGGTCTTGAGATTGAAGGAACTATATAGATCATTGATTGCCGAAATGAGTTCGACTTTGTTTATTGGTGCTGTCCGTTGCGCGCGTTGCTTCCATTGTTCCAGAAATTCTCTCAACCTCGCGCTCTCTGCGGCGCTGATTTCACCACTTGCAAAATCGGCACGGCGTATCGGACGAGGATCAACGACAGGTTGCGATTCGTTCGCCCATGCTCGTTTTTCAATCTTGAGTTCGTAGACACCAGGAACAAACCACCGGTATACCTCTGAAATAGCTCGAAGCACCTTTTTGCGTTTTTCCCAGCAACTCTCATCCTTTTCTCGGACATGCTTGCGCCCGCAAAAATTGATGAATCGGCTTAAGTTATGAATGCCTGCTTTGAAGCATGGCCAATCCAAACCCATGATGTGCGAGCCTTCGTTTAGCTTGAAATACACTCCAGGAGAAAACTTGTAGCCGGGCTCGGCGAACTCACCTTCTTCTATCTTCAGAAATTGTTTTCCATCGGCAGTGAAAAACATGTTGGCTAACATGCGCCGTTGGACTGTTTTGCCACAGACCACGATCATCTGTCCATTCTCAATCCAATCGGCAGAGCGTGCACCAAACGGCAATTCCGTTCCTATTCTTTGGAATACTACTTCACCATTTTTCATTGGAGCTCACCTCACAAAAATCGCAGCAGCGGCATACAGCAAAAACAGCGAAATCAATCTTCGACGTAGTGAATTTCGCCGCTTGGCTTAAACTCCCTTTGCCTGACGACCTTGTACACACCACCGGCAAGTGCGATGGTTTCGTGCTCTTCGTGCACTAAGTTTGCGGAGGCTTCAACTACAAGATAATGCTGACCGGAGAAGTTATAGAGCTTCGCATCCGTGCTTGCTACTGAATGCGAATGCCCCGTCACTTCACCGTAAGCCAAAACAATTCGCTCAGGTTGTTTTTCTTCTCTGGCTTCCTCAGGCAGCTTCTCAATTTGAATCAAGAACACGTCGCCTTGTCTGAATTGTGCACGCATGACGGCACCTCCTTTGGCAGGTGGTGGATAAAACGGATTGAAAAGGAATGAATAATGAATGATTTTAACTATTATTCATTATATTAGGCGAGCAGACAGACTGTCAAGAAGTCCGCAGAACCCTCTACCGCTGGGCACTTGCTGGAACCAGGTCGCAGGCTGGACATTAGAGCCTGGCGTCCTCGGTCCGCCATGAAGGGCCGAACAATTCCTACTAAGTGGAAACATCCTAAATTGCAAGACTTGGCTGTCGGAATATTGAGTGCTTCAAAATCGCAATTCGAAGGATGAGAAGCCAGGATATAGAATTAGGAACCCACCGGAGGTTTTTTATGCGTTTTAAGTTCCTGATAGCCACGGCTCTGCTGACTATAGCAATGTATCCCGTTACCGGGGCTGATGCAGCCAACGCTTCCAATACGAATGCCAGTGAAGGCATTTGTCGAACCTTTGTACAGTCGTTTTACAAGTGGTACTTGAAACAGCCTAATTCCGCTCGTGCATATAAGACTAGAAAGAACTCTTTCAGTCCTGAACTCTTTAAGGCGCTCGATGATGACTATGCGGCATCGCAGAAGGTCAGTGGGGAGATCGTTGGATTGGACTTCGATCCCTTCCTCAGTACAAATGCGGAGCCGCACGCCAAATACGTGGCAAGCAAAGTGACGAAGAAGGGCAACAACTATTTAGTGCAAGTAGACGGCAGTGGAGGCAACAGAACGGATCACACAGTCATCTCTCCGGAAGTCTCATGCAAAGAAGGTAAATGTCAGTTCGTCAATTTCCACTATTCGGAATCCAAACCACCGGATGACAATCTCATGAGCATACTCAAGATGCTCGCCGACGACCGCCACAAAAATGGGATTAAGTGAATAGCGGAGAAAAGTGCAACAGAGACATGTCCTCAGGCCAGATTTAAGACACGCTCAGCGGTGCGGTAGCAAATCTTCTCGCGAACAGATTCGTCCACCGGAGCTTTCTCGATAAAATCAGCAGCCGTTTTCGTGTCCTCATAAGGATAATCTACAGAAAACATAACTGCATCCTCACCCAGCTCAGAAAGAGAACAGAGCAGTGGACCATTCGCACATACACCGGATGTGGTGATGACGAAGTGCTCACGAATGACCTCTGAAGGTAAGCGTTTCATGGACTTGCCATAAGGAGTAACCATAATCCGGCTGTCGAGGCGCCAAAGCATAAAGGGCAGCCCCTCGCCCATGTGACCCAGGATTATGCGCAAGCGCGGGAAATCGTCAAACACACCGGAAAAAACCAGTCTTAATGCATGCGCGGCTGTCTCGCAAGTCCAACTATAAGTCGCTCCATTGAGTTCAGGTCGTCCTGCGTACATATGAGGATGGTCGTACGGATTGCCTGGATGAAGGTAAAACGGAACATCCAGTTCCGCTACTTTCTGCCAGAATGGCCAGTAACGCCTGTCATCCAGGTAAACTCCGTCTGTATTCCCGTTGACCAGTGCTCCGACAAACTGATATTCCCTGACACAGCGTTCGAGCTCGTCGGCAGCTCCTCTGGGGTCCTGCATAGCCAGGCAGGCAAAACCACGATAGCGCGCAGGATGCAGACTTATTTGACGGTGAAGAAAGTCATTGCTTGCGCGAGCGGCTTGCAATGCTACGCGGCTGTCACTTTCATACTGAACGCCTGGTGCCGTCTGCGAAAGCACGGCAATCTCGATCTCTGCCGCATCCATCGCTGCAAGGCGCCTTTCGTTAAACTCTGGCAGCAGGACCTCAATCTCGGACAATACAGCAGGATCGAATTGATCCCTCACAGCCTGCATGTACTTTTCAAAGCCGGGGCCGGAAAAGTGTTCTTCCAGAGCAATCTTTTTCACGAAGATCGAATTCCTCCTCTCATGTCAAAAGTTTTCGCAGAAATCCTATATGGATCTGCACGCAGGGCATGCGTTAAATTGTCGCTGGGCTGAAAACACAAATTATTACCTTCTAGGTTGGAGACCTTCTATCATCCCTCAACCCCCTCAAATC
>JAYRNY010000151.1:0-6829 GCA_041911975.1 bacterium
AAGTCGCTTGCCTTTCCTGTCTGTTCTTTAGAAAGAGGAACGTTCGGTACGGGCCAGGTTCAAAGTGCTGAATTGGCAGTCCGATACCCTGACACAGCGTACGCTGCCCACGGTAACTATGCGGTCGAATACAGACTGCATTTTCCTCTCTTCAATCCTGCGTCAACCCCGGTAAAAGTCTCCGTCTCATTCGACACACCGGTGAAAACCGATCAACTCAAAGACAATCTCACTTATTTTGAGACTCCCTCAAAAAATACGTTCTTTCGAGGCACTGTACTGGTTCAATACATCTCAGACAAAGGGGCGAAAACGAAGAGTTACGTTCATCTTGTGGAAACACGCGGCACCAAAGCCGAAGAACTATTTCACATCAATATGAAACCGAAAGGCCGCCGCACTATTCAAGTCTCACTCTTTTACCCACCCGACGCCACTCCGCCCCAGGTGATAACATTGACCAGTACATCTCTCGAAAAGTGACACTCAGTGCAGAGGATCGAAGAGCTCTTTCGGGAGACGGTCAGCTTTGCCTTCGAAACTAATTTTGACCCTGGGCAACTTCTGAATAACTTCTGCTTGCTGAGCAGGAGTAAAATTACTTCTATCGAGCTTGAGCCATCTGAGCCGAGGCATCTTCAAAAAATAGGGCAGGCTGCCATGTCCAACGCCTGTGTTCTGCACGTTGAGCGCTTCTAATTTTGAGTTTTGCATCATCGCTATCGAACGGTCGGTAATCCTATTGTTGCCGGACAACTTAAGCACATTGAGACTGGGCAGTTTTACAATTGAAGCCAATCCTTTATCGCTGAGATGCACGTTATCGACTTGCAGGTTGGTCACGCTCTTCAAACCGAGCAGATCTTTGTAGCAGTCATCATCGAGGTCGTTATGACCAATAATGAGATTCTCCAGTTTTGGATGCTTTCCTATAGATTTCATGGCATCACCGCGGATCAAAGTCTTATCGACGCCCAGGAATAGCAAGTTTTTCAAGGGCTCTAAATTATTGATGCCTTTGCTTGAGATATCCGTGCCCTCCAGCTCAATATGTTGAAGTCCGGTAAGTTTTGCCAGATGTTTCATATCCTCATCGGTTACTTCCAGGCGCTTCATGTTGATGCCGAAAATACCATTGCCATCAGGAGAGACCTTTTCTAAATCAGCCATGTGATGCGCGCCATCATAGCTGAGCTTGAGCATCACCCGTGTCCCATACGGAAAACGCATCGGACCACGCGCTGGAGCTGTGCCCACAACGCCAGGCTCGGACTCGTTTGAGCCGGCGTTGCGTTTCAATACACGCACCTCGCCCAGGGAATAATTCGTCGGGAAATTGAGAAACATTGGGGCACCGCCGGCTGTCTTATTGTTCTGCGGCGCGGAGGAAACTTCTGCACACGCAATCGCGGCAAATATCAATATAGAAACATTCAGCAATGAAGCTTTCACGCCTAATTTCCCTCTGTTCTACGGGGTTTCCATCCCAGAGCAAGAGCCCCCACAGTTAGTCCGCCCAGTGCCATCGCAATGCAGGTTGTCGAATCAAGATCGACCTTGTAAAAACTCGACCACAGATAATAGCTATTGTGCATTAAGTGCAGGCACATGGAAGGAAAAATCGATCCGGAAGCCAGAGTGAGATAGGCGAGCAAGATACCAAGCAGCCCGGTAGGCAGGATCCTGAACATGCTCAGGTGGAAGACGCCGAATAATATTCCGATGACGACGATTAGTTTTTCTTTGGGCAAATTCTTTCGCAATATTCCTTGCAGCACGCCACGGAAAAAGATCTCCTCGCAAATCGCAGGCATCACCGCGGCAACAAGTATGATCTGCCATAAAGGACGCCCGGGCGGCATGACCATAAGCTGCATTTGCTTTGCGTACTCTTCGCTGTACGGCAGGAATTTCGTCTGCACGGAAAGAATAAGCATCGAGAGTACGACGGTAGAAAAGCCAAGTGAAATTGCGGCAATCACATAGCGCGGGGATGGGCGTTTGAAACTGAGAGTTTCCCAAACCGGAGATTTTGTATAGCGAAGAAAGGCAAGCGCAGGACAAAGAATGAGGCAGATTTGCGTCACAACTAGACTGGCCATAACGTTCCACAAAGAAAGAAGTTGTCCGAAGTAAAAGAGCATGAAGAAGACGATGCCGCCGAATACGATTAGCTCTCGACCATACGAACCGGTTTCCATCTTCTTCTTCGGCGAAAGCTGCACACCCATAAGCAAGTCTTCTCGCTGCAACAGCCCGGCAGCGGACCGTGCCAGCAAAGCCGCCGCGATAGAAGAGCTGACCAGCGTCACAACTATGGTGTACCAGGACTGGTGGCGCGTAATGATTTGCTTGATACAAAGAGTCGTGTTGGCGACTGGAACGATCTTGAGAAAGGCATTATCCGCGAGTTCGGGAACTTGCGCAGCCGACGCAAGAAATAGTGTGATGAGAAGCAGAGGAAAGAGATATCCTTGTGCTTGCTGAAAGGTGCGAGTCAGAGCCGCAACATAGACAGACAATGAGCTGATAAAAACAACGAGCGGTGACATGACTAGAAGTATCATGAGCCACGCGGAGAGGCCGAAGTCAAACTGAGGATGAGCATCGACTACCGAACTCTTTACCGGCCCAAATTGCAACGTGGCAGCGATGCTGACAACGCCGAGAATCGTAGTGAGCAGGCCGACCAAAACGACGACAATGATTTTGCCGTACATGATCGACCGTCTCTCCACCGGAGCCACTAGAAGGAGCGCGAGAGTTCCCCTCTGCCTCTCCCCTGTAATCAAATCGATAGCCGGATAGCTTGTCGCCAGAAGCACCATCAATATCATCAGATACGGCGCGAACTGAGGCAGCATGTCATCTGCCTCGCTGGGTTTTGGCGAAATATCATCGAATTTGACAACAGTGTCCCGCTCCCAAGCATTTCCAACATCCAGGGCCTTCAAGCGCTTTCTGATGAATTCTTCTTGAAACTCGCCCAGGGCTGAATACACATTGGCCATACTGAACAGAACCTTTTCACGATTCGTGTCCAGTACCAATTTGAGAGAAGGCGTCGGTGACTTTTTCAGATAATCGAAATCATCCTTTGTTGTGAAGCGCCTGGTAATTGCTTCTTTGAAGTCTTGCGGCACGATGATGGCAACATCAACCTCGTTCGCCTTGAGCTTTGCCTGGTAGTCAGCCTCGGCTACTTGTGAAACTTTCAAATGCTCTGCCGATTGCAGTTTTTCAAACAGAGGCTGGCAGTCGCCTACTATCGCTACTTTGACCTGCTCTTGCCCCAGTCGAGCAATGCTCTGCTTGGCAAAAGTTGCCGGAAATACGAGCATGGCCGGATAGAAAAGTGTGGGGATGATGATCATCATGATCAATGTTCGATAATCGCGAAGCACTTCCTTGAGTTCTTTGACGAAAACTATCGATGTCTTGGACATCGGCTTGCCGTTCGACACTGTTGCAGTCGAGCTAGACATCGACCTGTTCCTTCACGATGGCAAGAAAAATATCTTCCAGGTAGTGGGCACCGGTGAGCTCCCGCAATTCTTCCAGCGTGCCCATAGCAAAAAGCTTTCCACGGTGAATAATGCCGATGCGGTCACATAGCTTCTCAGCTTCACTCATGATATGGGTTGAAAAGATAATGCACTTTCCTTGAGCTTTGCTCTCACGGATAAATTGGTAAGTGTTCTGACTGGTGATTATATCCAGACCGCTTGTCGGCTCATCCAGCGCCATAACAGGCGGGTCGTGTACGATAGCCCTGGCAATGGAAACCTTCTGTTTCATCCCAGTCGACAAACGTTCGCAGCGAGTGTCGGCAAACTCTGCCATTTCGAACAGTTTGATCAGATCCTCTATGCGCTGTCCAAGCTTCTCATGAGGATAGTCGCTCAGTTGTCCGAAATAATTCAGGATCTCTCTTGGTGTTAGTCGCTCGTACAATCCTGTTTCGGAAGAGAGAAAACCGAGATTCTTTCGCACACCCTGAGGATCGGTGTTGATGTCAAAACCATTGATTTTCGCAGTGCCTGAATCCGGCCGTAAGATGGTGGCAATCATACGCAGAGTCGTGGTTTTTCCCGCCCCATTAGGTCCTAAGAGCCCAACAATTTCACCCTGCGAACAGCTGAAAGTAATCCCGTCCACGGCAAGAAATTCACCGCGTTTTGCGTCGAAGAACATCTTCTTCAGGTCATTGACTTCAACGGCCATTAGCTCTTCCTCGCGCAAAAATCGGACCCCAGAAATCCAACTGCTCTCCAAGTACGAACTTCTCGGTTCGAATAAGCCGGCTCAGCATGTAGAGCATGGTGCCGGACAAAAGCAGTGTTTCTGTAACAGCAATGATGACGAGATTATAGTCAGCATCGCCGCGGACTGCGGCCTTTACCCAGAGAATCAAATTCAACACAGGCACGAAGGCCAGAGTTTTCGAAAGAAGCACACCAGGCAACATTCCAGCTATCGGCAGCGGCGTGAAAATCAGCAGCGGCACAGTCAGGATGTTCTGAGCTTCTTTGAACGATTTGGTAGTAGCGCCCAGCAGTGAGAATAATGCCGAAACCAAGAGCGAATAAAGCACAGTGGCAAAGAATAGGCAGGCGCCGGTTTCAAATGAAATTTGAAATGTGCTGACGGATAATTTCGACAGCCCACCCAATTCTTTAGCCTGACTCAGCATGAGCCAGATTACAAGTGTCATGCCGATCAGATTGAGAATCCCGGACATGAGCGCCACAAAAAACACGGAAAGAAACTTTCCGGTCATCAAACATTGCGTGCTTATCGCCGCCACCATAGTGCTCTCGAGAGTTTTCTTCTCCCGCTCTTCAGTAAATGCGCAAATAGCCGGATACACTGCTCCGGCTGGAATACAAAGCACCAGTACGCAAATCACGGAAGCGAGCAGATATCGGAAGATGACATTGGCGGCGTCCCCTCCCTTGCCCTCCTCCTTCGCCTTTTGTCGTTTGGCGTCACTGAGTTCGAACGTGAACACGCGCATGATTTCCAGTGGCGCACCCTTATCAGTCAGCTCCGTTTTGAGAGACTTGAAGCGACGCGACTCAATCACCCGGTTGATATAAGTGTGAGCTGAATCGGACAGTGGGAAACTGCCCGCCACTTTTATCGTCAGGTTGCCGTCCTTTTCCACGACAACTGCTTCGACGTTGCCTTCCCTGAGATCTTTATCCGGATTTTGCGACGTCACGATACGCCCGCGCTTCGTATTGATTAGCATGTCGCGCATGGCCGCGATATTTGGCGCTTTGCTTTCGGGAAAGACTATTCGGTAAGTCTCTTTCTCTCGTTTGCCTTCTTGAAAAACGCCGATTTCCAGCATGGCGATTGCCGCTGCCGGATAAAACAGCAGCGGAAACAGCACGCCGTAGATGACGACGTGCGGGTCTCTATAACAATGGGTCATCTCCTTGCGGAAAACTACCCATAATCTTTTCGAGAACTCGATCATAAATAGAAAGTTTCCACATATTCATGAACTTATAACCGCAGAATACGTCCTATAATCGCTCTCATATCATCCAGGAATTCTTTCGCGAACCTCGGTGCGATTCACTCCAGCTTTGCCACCGGCATGTACTCTCCGGCAAATGTACGTTTCCACCATTTGCCAGTGGAAAACAATTCTTTCGCGTCGGTAAAGTGATACTGATAGCTATGGGCGCGCAAATATTTGGGTGGTCTGTCCGGAAATGGGTTTTTAGCCAAAAGAGCCGTTACTTCTTTGTCACCATGGAGAATTCCCCTCACAAAAAACGCGAACCACTGGTTGTCTTCGAATCTGCCCAGAGCAGCGAACCACATCTGCCAATCCAGGCGCGGCTGAAGAGGAGCGATAATGGGCGGAGGACGCTTCAAATCCCCCGGTTTGTAGCGAAACTCATAGGTCGACCATTCTTTTCCGTCATTGCTTCCTTCCAGAACGATTTCAATTCTCTTCTGGGTCATGACGGCGAATAATCCATAGCCGTTCACCAAATGATACTGCTGAATGCAACTTACGAACTGCATCATTGAACCGGGCAAGCCACCAGGACCGTTGGCGCGCAGAGACAGCATACAGGCATTCGCAAAACAAAGCATTGCCACCATCGGTAATACTATTGCGCTTTGAGTCTTTTGCCACATGCTGCCGGTCTTGACTGCAGAATTTTCCAAAGCAGCCTTTAGAAAGGACGGTGTTATCAGCCTCCACACCGAATCATCGATTAGCGTAAAACACAAAATGATGCTCAGCAAATTGAAAAACGTGTAATTACCTGAAAGCAAGATCAAAATCTGAAGTCCGGCCAGTGCACCAAATGCGATGCGCTTCATCAGCTTGTTACCGAAAATTAAAAATGGGATGAATATCTCGATGCCGAACATCAGCAAGCAAGAAAGCTCTTGAAACCACAGTGGGAACAGGTTGCAAACCCAGGCAAGCGGAGTGGGAAGCGGCTGTGTTTCATAATGATAGGTAAGTGCAGTCAAGTTCCACCATGCTTCATCGCCACTGATCAATTTGCACAGCCCGGACATGAACATTAAGCGGAAAAGCAGCCAGCGCAACAGCCAAATTGCGATTCTAGACGGCGGTCCGTCACTGCCGGCAATATTGAGCACCGGCGGCGATGCCATCGCCCACGGTGCCAAGAATGCAGCAATGATTCCGGACTCCAGCAAAAGAATGTCCCACTGAAACGACATGAAATCTTGCCCGGTCGTGAGGAAGGACAGATAAAGCACCCAGCAAATCAAAAGCGCCGGACCAGAGAAAATCCCCGCTGCTGCCAGCGCAGAAAATGCCATGCCG